>NZ_JBSFBM010000030.1:0-32022 GCF_053592955.1 Micromonospora sp. NPDC002411
CAACCGTTGAATGTGCTCCAGTCGGGAGCCCAGTCCCGGGCGACGCGCAGGCTGGCCCGGTGGCGGGCGCCGACGAAGACATGGGCGGGGCAATAACTTCATGATCAACGGAGGTCAGGCGGCGGGGTGAAGGGGGTGCCCAGGTGGGGGGTGGCCAGGATGGTGGGGGAGTGGGTCCGGAGGATGGTCAGGCGGGAGCGGCGGGCCTCGTCCGGGTCCTCCTCGTGGGCGTACGCCAGGTCGGGGTCGACGAGTTGCACGGCGTGCACCAGCAGGTCGCCGGTGAGCAGCATCCGTTCGTCGGCCCAGGTCAGCAGCACCGACTGGTGGCCCGGGGTGTGGCCGGGAGTGGGCAGCAGACGTACCGCCGGGGTGAGGGTCGTCTCGCCGTCGACCACCCGGAGTTGGCCGGCGGCGCGCAACGGCGCGATCAGGCCGGCCGGCAGCCCCGGGTTGAGCGTCTGCGCCGCGTCCACCTCGGCGCGCTGCACCAGGTAGCTCGCGTTGGGGAAGTACGGCCGGCCGGGCGTGCCGGTGACGGCCCACCCGATGTGGTCGCTGTGCAGGTGGGTCAGCACCACCGTCTCGACGTCGGCCGGGTCGATGCCGGCGGCGGCCAGCTCGGCGGGCATCCGGCCGGGCACCGGCGCCCAGCTCGCGGCCGGCGCGTCGGCCGGGCCGATTCCCGCGTCGACCAGTGTGACCGGCCCGTCGCCGGAGCGGATCGCGAAGCTGCGGAACGGTAGCCACCACTGCCCGTCGGCGGTGACCGAGGTGGGGTCGCGCCGGTCGGCCTCCGCCCAGTGGACCGCCGTGGCGTGCGGAAACGCCTCCGCGCGGGGTTGGAAGAAGGCACCCTCACCGTCGGTGAGGGCGGTGACCGTGATAGACCCGAGGGTGCGGCTCAGTGGCATCGCGTCATGATCCAGGGAGTTCCCGCACTGCGCAGCCCGGTTTCCACCGGTCGGTCGAGGCCGGCTGGGGGCCGCCGGCCCAATTGCAGTACGCTCGTACTGCTTGAGCACGTGTCCCCCGAGAGGAGCGCCGGCCGATGGCGAAGATCAAGGTAAACAACCCGGTCGTGGAGCTCGACGGCGACGAGATGACCCGGATCATCTGGAAGCAGATCCGGGAGCAGCTGATCCTGCCCTACCTCGACGTCGACCTGCACTACTACGACCTGTCGATCCAGTACCGCGACGAGACCGACGACCAGGTCACCATCGACGCCGCCAACGCCATCAAGGAGCACGGCGTCGGCGTCAAGTGCGCGACCATCACCCCGGACGAGGCCCGGGTCGAGGAGTTCGGCCTGAAGAAGATGTGGCGGTCGCCCAACGGCACCATCCGCAACATCCTCGGCGGCGTCGTCTTCCGCGAGCCGATCATCATGTCCAACGTGCCGCGCCTGGTGCCCGGCTGGACCAAGCCGATCATCATCGGCCGGCACGCCCACGGTGACCAGTACAAGGCCACCGACTTCGTCGTCCCCGGTCCGGGCACGGTGACCATCACCTACACGCCGGCCGACGGCGGCACGCCGATGGAGATGGAGGTCGCCAACTTCCCCGGCGGCGGCATCGCCATGGGCATGTACAACTACGACGAGTCGATCCGGGACTTCGCCCGGGCGTCGTTCCGGTACGGCCTGGACCGCAACTACCCGGTCTACATGTCGACCAAGAACACCATCCTCAAGGCGTACGACGGCCGGTTCAAGGACATCTTCGCCGAGGTGTTCGAGGCCGAGTTCAAGGCCGAGTTCGACGCCGCCGGCCTCACCTACGAGCACCGGCTCATCGACGACATGGTCGCCGCCGCGCTCAAGTGGGAGGGCGGCTACGTCTGGGCCTGCAAGAACTACGACGGTGACGTGCAGTCCGACACCGTCGCGCAGGGCTTCGGCTCGCTGGGTCTGATGACCTCGGTGCTGCTCTCCCCGGACGGCCGGACTGTCGAGGCCGAGGCCGCGCACGGCACTGTCACCCGGCACTACCGGCAGTACCAGAAGGGCGAGAAGACCTCGACCAACCCGATCGCGTCGATCTACGCCTGGACCCGTGGCCTGGCCCACCGGGGCAAGCTGGACGGCACCCCGGCGGTCACCGAGTTCGCCAACACCCTGGAGCAGGTCATCATCGACACCGTCGAGGGTGGCCAGATGACCAAGGACCTGGCGCTGCTCATCTCGCGCGACGCCCCGTGGCTGACCACCGACGAGTTCATGAACGCGCTCGACGAGAACCTGGCCCGTAAGCTCGCCGCCTGATCCAGGCGTACCGCGTCATCGGAGCCCGCCGGCCACTCGCCGGCGGGCTTCGGCGTGTCCGGCGGTGCCGCGCCGAGCGGCGTCACCGCCGTCGGCGCGCCTCGTTGACCAGGATGGACGAGATGCCAGTCGCGTCCAGGAAGGTTGACCACGGTCGACCCGCGGCACCCGTGCGCCGATCAGCCAGCCTTCCCGGCTGTGCCGTGCACAGCCAGCCGTCCCTTCCCTGCGGGGGGCCCTGTCCCGGGCCCCCCGCGCCCTGTTCTCCGCCGCTCACGGCACGGCGGGGAAGCCGGGCGGCTCAGGCGGCGCGGAGCAACTCGGCGGCACGCTCCGGAGCGATGTCGTTGATGAAGACACCCATCCCGGACTCGGAGCCCGCCAGGTACTTCAGCTTGTCCTTGGCGCGCCGGATGCTGAACAGCTGCAGGTGCAGGTGGCCCAACTCCCGGTCGATCCGCACCGGCGCCTGGTGCCACGCCGAGATGTACGGCATCGGCATGTCGAACAGGCCGTCGAAGCGGCGCAGCAGATCCAGGTAGAGCGGCCCGAAGGCGTCCCGCTCGCTGTCGCTGAGCGCCGGGATGTCCGGCACCACGCGACGCGGGGCGACGTGCACCTCGAACGGCCAGCGGGCAGCCGCCGGGACGAACGCCGTCCAGTGTTCGTTCTCGGCGACCACCCGCTCACCGGCGGCTCGTTCGGCGGCCAGCACGTCCGCGTACAGGTTGCCCCCGCCGGTCTGCTCGGCGTGCCGGCGGGCGGCGGCCAGCAACGCGCGGGTGCGCGGCGTCACGAAGGGGTACGCGTAGATCTGCCCGTGCGGGTGGTGCAGGGTGACGCCGATTTCGACACCGCGGTTCTCGAAGCAGAAGACCTGCTCCACGCCGGGCAGCTCCCCGAGCACCTCGGTGCGGTCGGCGAGCGCGTCCAGCACGGTGCGCACCCGACGCGGCGGCAGGCTGGCGAAGGAGGCGTTGTGGTCCGAGGTGAAGCACACGACCTCGCACCGCCCGAGGCCCGGTCGGACGGACGTGAACGGGGTGATGGCCCCGGGTTCGTCGGCGACCCGGCCGCTGAGCGACGGGAACCGGTTCTCGAAGACCACCACGTCGTAGTCGGGGGCGGGGATCTCGGTCAGGCGGTCGCCCACCGACGGGTCGAGCGGGCACTCGTTCGCCGGCGGCAGGAAGATGCGGGTCTGCCGGTGTACGGCGACGGCCACCCACTCGTCGGTCAGCGGGTCGTAGCGCAGCTGGGACGCGGGAGGCGGTGGTGGCAGGTCACGGCGGTCCGGCTGGTCACGGACGGCGTCGTCGCCCTCGTCGAAGTAGATCAGCTCCCGGCCGTCGGCCAGGTCGATGGCGGTGCGCTTCACTACGCCGTCCCCTCACTCGTCGGCGTGCGCGTCGCGCGGCCCGCCCCTGTCGCCTTCACCATGATCAATTCGCCCACCTGTTCGCCGAGTACCCGTCGAGCGGGTGGTGGCAACCGGTCGTCGCTGACCAGTACGTGTGCTGCGGCCAGCTCGACGATCGAGGAGATGCCCACAGTGCCCCACTTGGTGTGGTCGGCGAGCACCACCAGTCGGTCCGCCGCGGCCACGAGTGCCCGGTCGGTCTCCGCCTCCATGAGGTTCGGGGTGGTGAAGCCGGCCCGCTCGGTGATGCCATGGACGCCCAGGAAGAGCAGGTCCAGGTGCAGCGAGCGGACCGCCCCGACCGCGAGGGGGCCGACCAACGCGTCCGACGGAGTGCGTACGCCCCCGGTGAGCACCACAGTCTGGTCCGGTCGACCTCCGGCGTGCAGGATCTCGGCCACCGGCAGCGAGTTGGTGACCACGGTCAGGCCGGGCACGTCCACCAGCCTGCGGGCCAACTCGGCGGTGGTGGTGCCGGCGGAGAGGGCGACCGCCGCGCCCGGACGGACCAGTTGGGCGGCGTGGTCCGCGATGGCGGCCTTCTCCGGCAACTGACGGACCGACTTGGCGTGGAAGCCCGGCTCGTCGGTCGAACTCGGTTCGGCTGTCGTGGCGCCGCCGTGCACCTTGGCCAGCAGGCCGCGCTCGTGCAGCGCCTCCAGGTCGCGGCGGATGGTCATGTCGGAGACGCCGAACTCGCCGGCCAGTTCGCTGACCCGGACGCCGCCG
This sequence comes from Micromonospora sp. NPDC002411, assembly GCF_053592955.1. Lineage (NCBI taxonomy): Bacteria > Bacillati > Actinomycetota > Actinomycetes > Micromonosporales > Micromonosporaceae > Micromonospora > Micromonospora sp. NPDC002411. The sequence goes on from NZ_JBSFBM010000030.1 coordinate 4,419, forward strand.
GTCGCCCGGACCCGCTCCAGGATGGCCGTCTGCCGCTGCTGAGCGAGCATCGCCGTGCCTCCCGGGGGTCCCCGTACTCTCACGCGGTCAAACGTGTTCCAACAAGAATGAACACTAGCGCGTAGCGGGCAGCGGTGGAAGGAACGGGGTACGACGGACGCCTCAGGCAGACGCGATCTTCAACTCCACCCAGCCGGTCTCGGTCAGGTGATGAAGCACCGCCTGCACCGCGTCCGCCACAGTCAGGTCGGTGGTGTCGAGCACCAGGTCGGCGTCGGTCGGCTCCTCGTACGGGTCGTCGATGCCGGTCATCCCGGTGAGCAGGCCCGCGCGTGCCCGCGCGTACAGGCCCTTGCGGTCCCGGCGCTCGCACACCTCGAGCGGGGTGGCCACGTGCACCAGCACGAAACCCGCCCCGGCGGCCAGGGCCATCTCCCGGGCCGTGGCGCGGGCGGCCGCGTACGGGGCGATCGGGCAGCAGATGCCCACCCCCTGGTGCCGGGCGATCTCGGCGGCCACCCAACCGATCCGTCGGACGTTGAGATCCCGGTCGGCCTTGCTGAAGCCCAACCCGGCAGAGAGTTCCCGGCGCACCACGTCCCCGTCGAGCAGGGTCACCGTGCGGTCGCCGCTCTCCCGCAGCGCGTCCGCCAACCCTCGGGCGATCGTCGACTTGCCCGAACCGGAGAGGCCGGTCAGGAAGACCACCAGCCCTCGGTGCCGACGCGGCGGTCGGGCCCGGGCCAGTTCCCTCGCCACGGCCGGAGGAGTGTGCCACTCCGGCAGCGGGAATCCCCGGTCGAGCAGGTCGTCGATCTCCTGCTGGGTCAGGGCGAGCCGGCGGTTACGCGGTGGGATGTCCTCCCGCCAGCGCCACTGCCCGTCCCTGTTGTCGTACGCGAGTTCGCGTGGCACCAGCACCCGCAGCCCGGCACCGGAGAGCATCTCCCCGGTGGAGAGCAGGTGGGTCACCCCGTACGAGGCGGAGACCCGGGCGCGCAGCAGCGCGTCGCTTATCTCCTCACGGCGGTGCGACAGGGGCACCGCGACCACTGTCGCCGGTGGCATCCGGTCCCGGGCGGCGAAGATGGTGCGGACCAGCGCCTCCGGCGGGAGCCCACCGACGCCGCCCTCACCGACCGGGATCATCACCAGCAGGTGCGCGGCCAGGGTGCGGGCGGCATGGGCGATCTGGGCAAGCTGCGGACGGTGCAGCGGCCGATCGGCGATGACCCCGAGCACCCGACCGGGAGGCAGCAGCGCGCGAACCTCCTCCGGGTTGCGGCGCAGGCGCTGGAACGGGCCATGGCCACCGTCGCCCAACCGCCGGACCGGGCCACCGACCCCGGCGATGCCGTCGCGCACCTGCCAGACGTCCGTCACGTCCAGGGCAGCCGCCGGGGCGCCCTCGCCGTCGGTGAGCACCAGCGCCCGACGGGCCGGGTCACGCGGATCGAAGCTCTGCGCCAGGGAGGCCGGGACCTGCAGCGTCACCGCGACCTGCCACGGCGCGCCGTCGGCCAGCCGGCCGCGGCGACTGACCGAGACCAGGTCGGCGCGGGTCATGAAACCGTTCAGAGGGGCGTACGCGCCGGTCAGCAGCAGCTCAAGATCCGCGAGCTCACCCGGACGCGGCGTGTATGCCGGTGCGTCCCGCAGCACCTCGTCGGGCAGCACCCCACCGTTGCTCATCCACACCCCCCACTCGCTGACCGGCACACAGTTTCGCAGCCGACCGCCGATCGGTCGAGAGCGCCACTCCACGAGCCCGGCGGACAGGATCGACGCCGGATCCGCCCCACCCGTGCGCACCCTCGGCCGTCCGCCCCTCCGGGCCGCGCGCCGTCGTCGGCACCCGACGGATTGCTGCCCACTGAACAGAAGATGAATCGTCCCACCCCCGACGGGCTTTTCCGCAACGGGGTCGTGGACTGGGGAGTACTTCCGACCGGCCGGACAGCGGGACCTTAAGGGTCCGCCATGCCAAGGATCAGGGAAGCGCCGGGGGCGCGCCGGTGTCTGCGCCGGGCATCCACTCCCTACCCTGGGCAACGTGACACTGATCGCGACCCAGTCGCTCACCAAGACGTACGGAGGTCGGGTCACCGCGCTCGCCGACCTCACCGTCGCCGTCGAGCCCGGGATCATCGGCCTGGTGGGCGCGAACGGCGCCGGCAAATCCACGCTGATCAAGATTCTGCTCGGCCTGATCCCACCGACCAGCGGTCAGGTGTCGGTGCTCGGCATCGACCCGACCGCCGACCCGGCGCAGGTCCGCGCCCGGGTCGGCTACATGCCCGAGCACGACTGCCTTCCACCGGACCTGTCCGCCGCCGAGCTGGTCACCCACCTCGGCCGGATGAGCGGCCTGCCCCGCACCGCCGCCCGCGAGCGGGCGTCGGAGGCGCTGCGGCACGTCGGCCTCTACGAGGAGCGTTACCGCCCGGTCGGCGGCTACTCCACCGGCATGAAGCAACGCGTCAAGCTCGCCCAGGCGCTGGTGCACGACCCCGACCTGCTGCTGCTCGACGAGCCGACGAACGGCCTTGACCCGGCCGGCCGCGACGCCATGTTGGCCCTGGTGCACCGGATCGGCACCGAGTTCGGCATCTCCGTGCTGGTCTGCTCGCACCTGCTCGGTGAGGTGGAGCGGATCTGCGACACCCTGATCGCCATCGACGGCGGCCGGTTGCTGCGCGCCGACAACATCTCCGCGATGACCTCGGCGACGGACGTGCTCGCCGTGGAGGTGAGCGAGGGCACCGAGGAACTCGCCGCCCGGCTGGCCGAGTTGCAGCTGCCGGTCGCGCGGGACGGGCGACTGCTGCTCGTACCACTCGCCGACGACGGCACCTACGACCTGATCCTCGGCGCGGTCGCCGAACTGGACCTGCCACTGCACCGACTGGACCAGCGCCGGCACCGGGTGGCCGAACTCTTCGCCACGAGGGAGCTCACCCATGCCTGAGTCGTCTTCCGCCGCGCTGCGGTCCACGCCGACCGGCGTCATCCACGACATCGGCTACCAACGGTACGCAGGCCCGAGGCTGGGCCGGCGGCACGTCTTCGGCGCGCTCTACGTGCACGGGCTGCGCACCACCTTCGGCTTCGGACGCAGCGCCAAAGCCAAGATCTTCCCGTGGTTGGTGATCGGCATCGTCACCCTGGTCGCGGCGGCGCTGACCGCGATCCGCAGCCAGATCGGCGAGCCGGTCGCCACGTACGCCCAGTTCGCCGACTCGATGAGCTGGCTGGTCCTCTTCTTCGTCGCGGTGGCCGCGCCGGAGTTGGTCTCGCGGGACCTGCGCAGCGGCGTCCTGCCGCTCTACTTCTCCCGGCCGTTGCCGCGCGGTGACTACGCGCTGGCCAAGCTGCTGGCCCTGGTCACGGGGCTCTGGCTGCTGCTCGGCGGCCCGCAGGTGCTGATGTTCCTGGGTGCCGCGTTCACCACGAAGCAGGGCCTTCGCGGGGTCTGGAACGAGCTGCTCGACCTGCTGCCCGGCCTGCTCTACGCGGGGCTGTGGGCGGTGGTCTTCGCCTCGGTCGGTCTGCTGATCGCGTCGCTGACCGGCAAGCGCGCCTTCGCCGCCGGTGGGGTGGTCGCCGTCTTCCTGATGACCACGCCGATCGTGGGGGTGCTGAGCATCCTGCCGTCGCGTAGCGCCAACGAGCTGGCCGGTCTCGCCTCGCCCTCCACCCTGGTGCAGGGAGTGGGCATCTGGTCGCTCGGCGACCTGCTGGTGGAGGACGGTCAGGAAGGCATCGGGGTCGGCCGGTTCGGTCCGGTCTACGCCCTGGCCGCTGTGCTGCTGGTCGCCGGCGCCACCGCCCTCCTGCTGGCCCGCTACCGGAAGGTTGCCTCCTGATGAGCACGCTGAGCCTGACCGGGGTGTCCCGGTGGTACGGCAACGTGGTCGCGGTCAACGACATCAGCATGGCCCTGGGGCCGGGCGTGACCGGGCTGCTCGGCCCGAACGGCGCCGGCAAGACCACGCTGCTGCACATGATGGCCGGGTTCCTCGCCCCGTCGCGCGGCACTGTCACCCTGGACGACGAGCCGACCTGGCGCAACCCCGACGTCTACCGGCGGTTGGGGCTGGTCAGCGAACGGGAGGCGGTGCAGAGCTACCTCACCGCGCACGAGTTCGTGCTGGCCAGCGCGAAGCTGCACCGGCTGGCCGATCCCGCGGCGGCCGCCCGGCGGGCGATCGAGCTGGTCGAGTTGGAGTCGGCGCAGGACCGGCGGATCGGCACGTACTCCAAGGGCATGCGGCAGCGGGCCCGGGTGGCCGCCGCGCTGGTGCACGAACCGCAGGTGCTGCTGCTCGACGAGCCGTTCAACGGGATGGACCCGCGTCAGCGGCTGCACATGATGGACCTGCTGCACAAACTGGGCGACTCCGGCCGGACGATCCTGTTCAGTTCGCACATCCTGGAGGAGGTCGAGCAGGTCTCCGGGACGGTGCAGGTGATGGTGGCCGGCCGGCTCGCCGCCTCCGGTGACTTCCGGACCATCCGACGGCTGATGACCAACCGTCCGCACGTCTTCGCGGTGCGCTCCACCGACGACCGGGCACTGGCCGTCGCGCTGATCGCCGAGTCGTCGGTCACCGGGGTCGAGCTGGAACCCACCGGTCTGACCGTGCGCGCCGGTGACTACGGCGCCTTCACCCGGGCGCTACCCCGGATCGCGCTCAACCAAGGCATCCGGGTGCGCCAACTGGTGCCGTCCGACGAGTCCCTGGAGAGCGTCTTCTCCTACCTCGTGGAGGCCTGACCGGTGAGTGCGAGGAGTGAACGAGCGCAGCGAGTGAGCCCCGCAGTCACGAACGAAGGAAGATGACATGTCCACGATTACCTGGATCACCGCCCGTGGGCTGTTCGGCCGCCGCCGGTTCCTGCTGCTGCTCCCGCTGCCGTTGGTCCTGCTCGGGCTGGCCGTGCTGTGCCGGTCCCTGGGCGTGGACCCCCGTCAGTGGGGTCCTCCGGTGCTGGTCGGCCTCGGGCTGGCCGTGGTGCTGCCGGTGGTCGCGCTGATCATCGGCACCGGCGTGCTGGGCGCCGAGATCGACGACGGCACTGTGGTGCACATCCTGACCAAACCGATTCCGCGGTGGCAGATCGTACTGCCGAAGCTCGCGGTGGCGGCCGGGATCACCGCCGTCACCGTTGCGGTGCCGCTCTACGTCGCGGGCGTGCTGGCCGCTTCGGTACGCCTCGGACTGGCGTTGGCGGTCGCGGCAGCGCTCGGCGCGCTGGCGTACTCGGCGTTCTTCCTCGCGCTCAGCCTGGTCACCCGGCGGCCGGTGCTGCTCGGCCTGGTCTACGTGTTGATCTGGGAGGGCCTGCTGGGCAATTTCGTCAGCGGCACCAAGGTGCTCTCCATCCAGCAGTACGTGATCGCGCTCGCCGACCGGATCGCCCCCACCGGGCTGCTGGAGACCACCGTGTCGGTGCCCGTGGCGTCGGTGATGACCGCGCTGGTGAGCGTCGGCTTCACGGTGCTGGCCATCGACCGTCTGCGCTCGTTCAGCGTGGCCGGCGAGACGAGCTGACACCGGTGCGAAACGCCGTTCCGGCCAGCCCCCGCCCGGCGGTAGGGCTGGCCGGATGGACCGGGCGGGCACCCTCGGGCCAGGCTGTCTGGTGTGAGCGTCGAAGCGGAGCAGACGTCGTTGGCTGAGCCGTACTCCCGGAGCAGCCGTCCGTGGCTGACCAGTCTGGCCGTCGCCGGGCTGGCCTGTGCCACGGTCGCCACGGCCGCCCAGGGCAGTGGCCAGTTCCACTGGTGGGCCGTGTTCATCCTGATCCCGGCCGCGTTGATCGCGGCCAGCGGCGGGCCGCTGCTGGCCCGGGGCGGCGGCCGGGCCTTCGCCGGTTACATGCTCGCCTGCGTCGGCACGATCGTCTTCGCGGTCGGCGCGCTGCTGATGTTCGGCGTGATGGGCCGGGGTTGGCCTCTGATGGTGGTGCTGCCCTGCCTGGCGGTTGCCGGCACCTACGGGTGGCGGGCGGCCCACCCCCTGGTCCGTGGTCTGCACCGGGCGGTGGCCCTGCTCGCGCTGACCGGCGCGTTGCTCGGCCTGACCCTGCAACTGATCCGGGTGGACCTGATCCACCTCAGGAACGGCTGGTGGGGTGCGTTCCTGATGCTGGCCGGGGCCATCGTCCTCGGCAACGCGGGCGAGCTGACCCGGCACCGGATGCCGTACCGCCTCCAGGCGATCACCCTGCTGGTCGGGCCCTCAGTGGTCGCGTTCCTGCTCGGGCTGCGCTTCCTGCGCGGTTGGTGACCACACGTCCGCCGCCGCGCGAGGGGGGCGGCGGCGGACGCGGGTCAGAAAGCGCAGGCGATGACGAGCTCCGGGGTGCGGTCGGGGAGCAGGTCGAGCTTGGCGATCCGGCCGGCCGACCGCAGGTCGTCGGCGACCAGTGTGAGTTGCTCCAGGAGCGCCGCGGGGCCCAGCGCCTCGGCCAGCGGCACCTCCGCCTTCATCGACAGCTTCCGCTCCGACTTGGCCCGCCGGACCTGGCTCAACGCGTCGCCGGCGAGCCGCAGCAGCGCCGGCTCACCCGACCCCTCGATCGTCCGGGCCACCTCGTAGGTGGTCGGCCACGGCGCGCGGTGCACCGAGCCGTACCGCCACCACGACCAGATCTCCTCGGTCACGTACGGGAGCACCGGGGCGAACAGTCGGAGCTGCACCGAGAGCGCTGACGCCAGCGCCGCTCGTGCCGAGTCGGCCGCGGCGTCGGCGCCGTACGCGCGTTCCTTGACCAGTTCGATGTAGTCGTCGCAGAACCTCCAGAAGAACGCCTCGGTCGCCTGCAACGCGGCAGTGTGGTCGTACGAGTCGAAGGCGGTGCTCGCGGCGCTGACCACGGTGGCCAGTTCGGCGAGCATGGCCCGGTCCAGGGGAGCGGTGGCTGGGGTACGCAGCGCGTCCGCCGCGCCCAGCCCGAGCGCGAACTTGGAGGCGTTGAGCAGCTTGGTGGCCAGCCGCCGACCGATCTTGATCTGCGCCGGGTCGAAGGCCAGGTCCATGCCGGGTTTGCCGCTGGCCGCCCAGTAGCGCACCGCGTCCGAGCCGTGCTGCTCCAACAGCGCCAACGGGGTGACCACGTTGCCCTTGGACTTGGCCATCTTCTTCCGGTCCGGGTCGAGGATCCAACCCGAGAGCACGGTGTCCCGCCAGGGCAGCACCCCGTGCTCGAAGTGCGAGCGGACCACGCTGTCGAAGAGCCAGGTCCGGATGATCTCCTGCCCCTGCGGCCGGAGGTCCATCGGGAAGATCTGGGCGAACAGGTCCGGATCGGTCTCCCAACCACCGACGATCTGCGGGGTCAACGACGAGGTGGCCCAGGTGTCCAGCACGTCCGGGTCACCGATGAAGCCGCCCGGATGACCGCGCTGCGACTCGTCGTAGCCGGGCGCCGGATCGCTGGACGGGTCAACCGGCAACGCTGACTCGTCAGGCGTGAGAGGGTGGGACCAGTCCGGCTCGCCAGCGTCGTCGAGCCGGTACCAGACCGGCACCGGCACGCCGAAGAAGCGCTGCCTGCTGACCAGCCAGTCACCGGTCAGGCCGCCCACCCAGTTGTCGTAGCGGTGCTTCATGTGCGCCGGCACCCAGTGCAGCTCACCGCCCCGGGCCAGCAGCGTCGCCCGCAGTTCGGCATCCCGGCCACCGTTGCGCAGATACCACTGTCGAGTCGAGACGATCTCCAGTGGCCGGTCGCCGCGCTCGTAGAACTTCACCGGATGCGTGATCTGGCGCGGCTCACCGATCAGGTCACCCGCGTCGGCCAGCAGGCCGACGATCTCCCGGCGGGCGCCGTTGACCGTCTGCCCGGCCAGCGCCGCGTACGGCTGTGCCGGCACCCCGGCCGGCGGCTCGGGGAGCAGCCGCCCGTCCCGCCCGATCACCACCCGCGTGGCCAACCCCAGCTCACGCCACCAGGTCACGTCGGTCAGGTCACCGAACGTGCAGACCATCGCCACACCGGTGCCCTTTGCGGGGTCGGCGAGCGGGTGGGCGTACACCGGCACCTCGACGTCGAACAACGGACTGCGGGCGGTGCCGCCCACCAGGTCGGCGTACCGCTCGTCGTCGGGATGGCAGACCAGCGCCACGCAGGCCGGCAGCAGCTCGGGACGGGTGGTGTCGATGAGCACCTCACGCCCGCCGGGCGCGGTGAACCGCAGCCGGTGGTAGGCCCCGGGGCGCTCCCGGTCCTCCAACTCGGCCTGGGCGACAGCGGTGGCGAAGCCGACGTCCCACAGCGTCGGCGCGTCCGCCTGGTACGCCTCACCGCGGAGCACGTTGCGCACGAACGCCCGCTGGCTGGTGGCCCGGGCGATCCGGCCGATCGTCGTGTACGTCAACGACCAGTCCACGGAGAGCCCCAACCGCCGCCACAGCGCCTCGAAGGCCTGCTCGTCGGTGACCGTCAGCCGTTCGCACAGCTCGATGAAGTTGCGCCGGGAGATCGGGGTGGGGTTGCGGCGGGCCGCGTCGTCGACCGGGGCCGCCGGCGGCCGCCACACCGGGTCGTACGCCAACGCCGGATCGCAGCGCACCCCGTACACGTTCTGCACGCGACGCTCGGTGGGCAGGCCGTTGTCGTCCCAGCCCATCGGGTAGAAGACGGCCTTGCCGCGCATCCGCTGGTAGCGCGCCACGGTGTCGGTGTGCGTGTACGAGAAGACGTGCCCCATGTGCAACTCGCCGGATACGGTCGGCGGAGGGGTGTCGATGGAGTACACGTCCTTGCGCTCCTTCGAGCGGTCGAACGCGTACGTGCCCTCCTCCTGCCAGCGGCGTGCCCAGCTCTCCTCGAGCCCGTCCAGGGTCGGACGCTCGGGAACGCCGGCGCGGGCCGTCCTCGCCGTATCGGTCATCTAGCGATCGTAGGCACCTCCCGGGGGTCGGACCACGCAGTTACGCATCGCTGGTTCAGATCAGCGAGTCGCGCCACTGCCGGTGCAGAGCCGCGTACCTGCCGTCGGCCTCGGCCAGCACGGCGGGTGGGCCGTCCTCGACGACAGTGCCGCCGTCGAGGACGAGCACCCGGTCGGCGGTCTCCACGGTGGAGAGTCGGTGCGCGATCACCAGGGCGGTGCGGTCGCGCAGGATGGTGCCGAGTGCCCGCTGCACCAACCGCTCGGTCGGCACGTCCAGCGACGACGTCGCCTCGTCCAGGATCAGCACTGTCGGGTCGGCCAGGAAGGCCCGCGCGAACGCGACGAGCTGCCGCTGCCCGGCGGAGAGCCGACCGCCGCGTCGGTGCACCTGGGTGGCGTACCCCTCGGGTAGGGCGGCGATGAAGTCGTGCGCGCCGATCGCCCGCGCGGCGGCCTGGACCTCGGCGTCGTCGGCGCCCGGGCGGCCGAACCGGATGTTCTCCGCGACGGTCCCGCTGAACAGGTGGTTCTCCTGTGTCACCAACACCACCGCCCGGCGCAGGTCGGCGTCGGTCACGTCGCGCAGGTCGACCCCGTCGAGCCGGACCGCGCCGGTGTCCGGGTCGTGGAACCGGGCCACCAGCTTGGCGATCGTCGACTTTCCCGCGCCGGTCGGTCCGATCAGCGCCACGGTCTGCCCGGCCGCCACGGTCAGTTCCAGCCCGCCGAGGATCGGGGTGTCCGCCCGGTAGCCGAAGGAGACCGCCCGGAAGGTCACCTCGCCGCAGCCGGGCCCGGTCGGCAACGGTGTGGGCCGGGCCGGTTCGGCAACGGCCGGCCGTTCGTCGAGCACCCCGGCCAGTTTCTCCAGCGCGGCGGTGGCCGACTGGAGGGAGTTGTAGAACTGGCTGAGCTCCTGCATCGGCTCGAAGAAGCGGCGCAGGTAGAGCAGGAACGCGGCGAGCACACCAATCTCGGTCTGCCCGCCGAGCACCCGCCAACCGCCGTAACAGAGCACCACAGCGACGGTGACGTTGCCGATCAGTTTGATCGCGGGCGAGTACGTGGCGATCAGTCGGAACGCGTGCAGGCTGGTGCGCCGGTAGTCGTCACCCAGCGCCACGAAGATCCGTTGGTTGCGGGGTTCCCGGCGGAACGCCTGCACCGCCCGGATGCCCCGCATCGACTCCACGAAGTGCACGATGACCAGCGCGACAGCGTCCCGGGTCCGCCGGTACGCGCTGGCCGACGACCGGGCGAACCAGCGGGAGAGCCAGAACAGGAACGGGAAGGCGAAGAGCGTCACGGCGGCCAGTGGCAGGTCCAGCCAGAGCAGGATGGCGGCCACCGACAGGATCGACAGCCCGGCCAGCACGAGGCTGTCGATGCCACCGTCGACCAGCTCGGCGATGGAGTCCAGGTCGCTGGTGAGCCGGGAGACCATCCGGCCGGAGGTGTAGCGCTCGTGGAAGCCCACCGACAGTCGCAGGAAGTGCCCGAACACCCGCTGCCGCAGGTCCAGCAGGACGGCCTGACCGATCCGCGAGGAGAGGGTGAGGAACCCGCGGCGAGCCGCGTACTCCGTCAGCGAGGCCACCGCGAACGCCCCGGCGACGGCGATCAGTGGGCCGGGGTCGCCGGCGCGCAGCGGCGTGATGGCCCGGTCGATGCCGATCATGACCAGGTACGGGCCGGCCATCGCGGCGGCGTTCTGGGCCAGCAGGAGGCCGACAGCGGCGGTGAGCCGCCTCCGGTGCGGGCGGATCAGGTCGGCCAGCAGGGCCCGGCTCAGCCCGCGCAGTCGGGCCACCGCCTCGGGCGCCGTGTCCTCGGCTCGACTCCGGTCGGCCTCCGGGTCGGTGGCGGTGCCGCGCCAGCGGGTCAGCTCCGGCTCCTCCTCCGGCGGGGGGTCGGCCTGCGTCGGCACTGTCACGAGTGCACCAGCCCCCAGCCGTCCGAAGCGGACGGGCTGGACCCGGCGGCGCCGGACGGCGGAGGGTGCCCGGCGGCCGGCTCGGCGGCGAGCAGCGCCCGGTACGCCGGCACACTGGCGAGCAGCTCGGAGTGCCGCCCGGTCGCCGTGATCCGCCCGTCTTCGAGCAGGGCGACCCGGTCGGCCAGCGCGATCGTCGACGGCCGGTGCACCACCAGCAGCGCGGTGCTGTCCCGCAGGACCCGGCGCAGCGCCGCCTCGACCAGCGCTTCGGTGTGCACGTCGAGCGCGGACAACGGATCGTCCAACACCAGCAACGCGGGCCGGCCGAGCACCGCCCGCGCCAACGCGAGCCGTTGCCGTTGCCCGCCGGAGAGGGACAGCCCCTGCTCGCCCACGCGGGTCGCCAACCCCCACGGCAGGTCGTACGCGAAATCGGCCTGGGCCAGCGCCAGGGCCGCCCGGACGTCGTGGTCGCCGGCGTCCGGGTGACCCAGTGTGAGGTTCTCCCGGACCGACATGGAGAACAGCGTGGGCTCCTCGAACGCGACCCCGACGAGCCGGCGTAGCGACGCCAGCCGAAGCTCGCGCAGGTCGTGCCCGTCCAGGGTGATCCGTCCCGCGGTGACGTCGTGCAGCCGGGGGACCAGGGACAGCAGGGTGCTCTTGCCGGAGCCGGTGGCACCGACGAGGGCCAGCGTCTCGCCCGGCTCGATGGTCAGGTCGATCTCGCACAGCACCGGCGCGGTGGCGCCCGGATAGCTGAACGCGACCCGTTCGAAGCGGAGCTGACCGTGGACCGCGTCGCGGGGCAGCGCGAGCGCGCCGGGGCGGTCCACGATCCGGGGTGGGGTGTCCAGCACCTCCTGGATCCGGTCGGCGGCGGTGGCGGCCTCCTGGCCGTTGGCGATGATCCATCCCAGCGACTGCACCGGCCAGATGAGCATCAGTTGCAGGCTGACGAACGCGACCAGCTCGCCGATGGTGAGCACACCCTCGGCGGCGGCGGCCGCCCCGGCCACCAGCACCACGCCCAGTGTCACGTTCGGCACCAGGTCGAGCAGCGCCGAGGTGTTGGCCAGCAGCCGCCCCTTGCCGATGCCGGTGTCGTGCAGCCGTCGGGCGGCACCGGCGAAGCGGGTGGCCAGTTCGGGCCCCCGGCCGTACGCCTTCATGGTGCGCAGCCCCTGCGCGGTCTCCTCGACCAGGGTCGCCACGTCGCCCTGCTGGTCCTGCATCCGGCGGGACGCGGCGTGGTAGTGCCGCCCGAACCGTCGGCTGATCAGCAGCAGCGGCACCGCGCTGGCCGCCACCAGCGCCCCCAGCACCGGGTGCAGCCTGACCAGCAGCACCACCACGACCACGTAGGTGGTCAGGTTGAGCACCAGGAAGAACACGCCGAAGGAGAGGAACCGGCGGATCACCGAGAGGTCGCTGGTGATCCGGGAGAGCAGTTGGCCGGATTGCCAGCGGTCGTGGAAGCTCGTCGGCAACCGTTGCAGGTGGGCGTAGACGTCGGCGCGCAGCGCCGCCTCCATGCCGACGGCCGAGGAGGACTGCACCCACCGGCGGATGAAGATGAGCACCGCCTCGACCACGCCGAGCAGCAGTGCCAGACCGCCGAGCTGGAGCAACCCGCCAGGTTCGTGCCGGGCCACCGGGCCGTCCACCACCCGCTGCACGACCAGCGGTACGGCGATCCCGGCCGCCGTGCCGGCGAGCCCGGCGAGGAGCAACCAGGCGAACTCGGCCGCGTACGGGCGCAGGTAGGGGCGCAGCCGCCAGAGGTTGTGCACGGGGTTGGTGCCCGCAGCGACCCGCGCGGCCGGGTCGCCGTCGCTCTCCACAGGCACTACCAGACGGTAGCGTCTAACAGGTGTCGGTGCCTCTGTCAGCTTGCTGTCAAGCGCCGCTCATGACCGAGAAGCCACATCTTCACGTCCAGCCCCCAGCGGTAGCCACCGAGCGATCCGTCGGTGCGGAGCACCCGGTGGCAGGGCACGAACAGCGCGACGGCGTTGCGGGCACAGGCCGCCGCGGCGGCTCGCACCGCCGGTGGTCGGCCGGCCAGCGCCGCGTACCCGGTGTAGGTGACCGGGGTGCCCGGCGGCACCTCGCGCAGCACCTGCCAGGCGTGTGCCATGAACTCGCCGCCGGTGACCTGACGGACCGGCACCGCGTCGATTGCGGCGAGGTCACCGTCCAGGTAGGACGTCACGGCGACGCTCACCGGGCCGAGGTCGCCCCGCTGTCGCAGCGGCGCTCGCAGGGTCGGGTGGACCAGGGGCAGCAGTGCCGCCGGGTCATGGGTGAAGCCGGCGGCCCGTACGTCGCCGTCCGGGCCGGCGAGGATGCTCAACGGGCCGGTCGGTGTGGTCAGGACGGTGCTGTCGATGCTCATGCGGCTCTCCAGAGTCTGATCGTGGCGTAGGACCGCCAGGGACGCCACCGCTCGGCGTACCCGTCGAGGGTCTTTTGGGTGTCGGGCAGGCCGAGCGCGGCGGCGCCGCGCCGGACCGCGAGGTCGGTGCTGAGCAGGATGTCCGGGTCGCCGAGGGCGCGCATGGCCAGGTAGTTGGCGGTCCACGGGCCGATGCCGGGCAGCGCGACCAGTTGCCGCACGGCCTCCTCGCGATCCACGCCCGGCGCGAGGTCCAGTGCCCCGTCCGCCACGACCCGAGCCAACCCCCGCAGGGTCTCCCGCCGCGCCGAAGGCATCCCGAACCCGCTGTCCGGCAGGCCCAACAGTTCCTCCGCGCTCAAGAACCCCCGCATTCGATCTCCATCGGCCTCGTCAACCTCATGATCGACCTGGTGGGTCAGGAGGCGGGTGAGGGTCTTCTGGGCCGCCGTTACCGAGACCTGTTGGCCGACGACGGCGCGCACGGCCATCTCGAAGCCGTCCACCGCACGGGGGAGCCGGACCCCGGGTTCGGTGGCGACCGCCCGCGCCAGCGCCGGGTCCGCCGCGAGGGTGGCGTCGATCGCCGTCGGGTCCGCGTCCAGGTCGAGCAGTCGACGGCACCGGGCCACGGCGGGTGCCAGGTCGCGCAGGTCGGTCAGCCGCAGCGTCGCCGCCACGTGCCCGTCCGCCGGGGTCAGCGCCACCTCGCCGATGCCGTGCGGCAACCGCAGACCCCTGCGGTACGTCCCGTCGCGGACCTCGTCCACCCCGGGCAACGCCCGCACCGCGAGGAAGTCCAGCAGCGCCTGGGCGTGCAACGGCGGGCGGTACGCCAACCGCAGGGTGATGGTCCCCGCCCCGGTCGCCGCCTGCTGGCGACCACGGGCCGTCCGCAGGTCCGACGGCGCGCTCGCGTACACCTCGCGGAGCGTGTCGTTGAACTGCCGCACGCTGCCGAAGCCCGCGGCGAACGCGATCTCGGCCATCCCGAGGTCAGTCGTCTCGATCAGGATCCGGGCGGTCTGCGCCCGCTGGGCCCGGGCCAGCGCGAGCGGGCCGGCGCCCATCTCGGCGCTCAGCATCCGGTGCAGGTGCCGCTCGGTGTAGCCGAGGCGCGAGGCCAGCCCCGGGACGCCGGCGCGGTCGACCACCCCGTCGGCGATCAGCCGCATCGCCCGGCCGACCACGTCCGCGCGGATGTCCCACTGCGGTGAGCCGGGTGCGGCGTCCGGCCGGCAGCGGCGGCAGGCGCGCAACCCGGCGCCCTGCGCGGCCGCGGCCGACGGGAAGAACCGGACGTTCTGCCGCTTGGGTGTGATCGCGGGGCAGGACGGTCGGCAGTAGATGCCGGTGGACGTCACGCCGGTGTAGAACCAGCCGTCGAACCGTTGGTCACGGCTATCCACGGCCCGGTAACACCGCTCGAAGTCCATCTCCATGTCCCCGATGATGCACCGCCCGGCGGGCCGACGGCTGGCGGGATTCGGACCTGGGAGTGCTGGTATCCAGGGCCGCCGTCAACGGGGGCGACGACGGCGCCGATGCGGCTGGCCAGATCCGGTGGGCTGGGCGGACCGGGTCGGCTGCGTGGCGCGTTGCGGTTGGCCGGTCAGCAGGGCCGGGCGGAACACGCCGTCCGGGTCGTACCGCTTCCACAGCCGCCGCACCCGGGCTCCGGTCTCGCCCGGGTAGATCCGGGCGAACGCGTCCGGGCCGGGCCGGCTCTCGAAGTTGACGTACGCCCCGTCGGCCCGCGCGCCGATCGCCCGCCAGGCGGCGTCCAACGCCCCCGCGCCCTGCGGAGGGAACACCGAGGCGACCACCATCGTGTCCTGGTGGCGATGGGGGTACGCGGTGGCGTCGGAAGCAACGTCGTTGATCGCCCCGCCCAGCGAGCGGAGCTGGACCACCACCCGCCCCGGCCCGGTCACCGCTCGCATCACGGCCCGAGCGCCGGCGTCGTCCAGGTCGCGGAACAGACCGTTCGTGGTCGTACCGCGCTGCTGCCCGACGTTCGGGTGCAGGTGCGCGGTCGGGACCAGGGCCGGGTAGGGCAGCAGGTCGGTCCGGTGTTCGAGAACCCTGCCGATGGCGAGCAGCGGCTCCACCGCTGGCCGGGCCCGGCGCAGGCTCTCGGCGGCCACCACGGCGGTGATGGACATGAGTGCCGAGCGGCCCTCGGCGTACACCACGGCGGCTGCGGACAGCTCCCGCGGAGCCTGGGCGAGGTAGCTGGTCCACTCCCTGATCGTGCGCCCGTTTGGCCGCGCCTCGACGACCACCTGCGCCACGCCGACGTTGCGCTGCTCGGCGGCCTCGATCTCGAAGGCCACCACGATCCCCGCGCCCGCTCCCGCGCCCCGGACCAGCCAGAACAGTTCCGGCTCGTGGTCGGCGTCCGCGCGTACCAGCGTCCCGTCGGCGAGGACCACCTCGACCGCGCGGACGCGGTCGATGGTGAGGCCGTGAGCGCGGACCAGCCAGCCGATACCTCCGCCGGTGGCCAGGCCACCGACGCCGACACCGCCGTGGTCGCCCGAACTGATCACCAGGCCGTACGGGGCCAGTGTCTTCGCCACGTTGGCCCAACGGGCGCCCGCCTCGACCCGGACCAGCCCGGCCCGCTCGTCGAGCACCTGCACCCGGTTGAGCATGGACAGGTCGATGACCACGCCGCCGTTGTTGGAGGAGGCACCGGAGAAGCCGTGCCCGCCGCTGCGGACGGCGATGGGCAGCCGCTGCTCCCGCGCGTAACGGAGGGCGTCGACCACCTGCGCGGTGGTCTTCGGCAGCAGGACGGCGGCCGGCGACGCCGAGGTGGTGTACGTCGAGCGCAGCTGCGCGTAGCGGCGGTCGCCGGGTGTGACGATCTGTCCCCGCAGCGAGTCGGGCACCCGGGCCATCGCGGCGGTCATCGGTGCCTCCGCAGCGCGCACCTCGGGTGGCCGGGATCGGTCATGGCCCAAGGATGAGCGGCCACGCCGGGCCCCGACAAATCCCGTGGACCGGTACGTCCTGTTCGTGGCTCCCCGTACGGGGAGTGCCCGCCCGAAGGTGACCGGAATCTCGGGGATGCCCGGTTCGGCGACCCGGGAATTCCTGTCGGCCGCCGCCGAGGACGACGGCGGTGAGCCGGTCAGGCCGGGGCGGGGAGACCCTCGGCATGACCGGTCCTGCTCAACGCGAAGGGCTCGGCGACGCGGTCACTGGGCCGGTAGGCCGGGCAGACTCGGCATGACAGTGGGGCGGCCGGGCCGACCTGGCACGGCCGGCGGAGTCGACGGGACCGGCGTCATCGTCGGGAGGCCCGGCACTCCGGGCGGGGCCAACGGGGTTGGAGTCGCACCGTCGGGACTCGGCACGACGGTCGGGGTGGGCGGAGTGGACGGGCTGGGCACGGGCGGGCTGGGCACGGGCGCCGGGCCCGCTGGGCTCGGCACGGCGGGGGGAGGCCCGTCCGAGCCGGTCGCGGCCAGGGCGATCGGCGCCGCGATCAGAATCGCCGCGAGAGTGCCCACCGCCCCCATCGTCACCGTGGCGCGGCGTCGGTTGCGAACCCGCCGTTCCGCTCGATTCAACTGGTCATGCACGATCGGTGCCTCCTCGGCCAGGTCGGTGAGGGTGGAGCGGATGAGGTGCTCGAAGGGATCGGTCACTGCCGTACCTCCAGCATTTCGATCTCCGGCAGCAGGTCGCGCAGCCGCTTGACGGCCCGGTGAGTTCGGCTGCGTACGGTGCCCACCGAGCAGCCCAGAAGCTCGGCCACCCGGGCTTCGGGCAGATCCTCGTAGTAGCGCAGGACCACCACCGCCCGCTGCGCCGGCGGCAGGTGACGTAGCGCGGCCCGCATCGCCAACCGCACGTCGGAGCCGCCGCTCGGGTCGGCACCGACCGGTTCGTCGGCCGGGTTGAGGGGCGTCTCCCGCCATCGGCGCAGTCGCCGCCACCAGCTGATCTGCACGCGGTACATCACCACGCGCAGATATCCCTCCGGGTCGGCGTGCCGGATGGTTCCCCACTTCGGGATGGTCCGCGCCAACGCGGTCTGGAACAGGTCCTCGGCGGCGCTGCGGTCCCCGGTCAGGAGGTACGCGACCCGCATCAGCGCTGGGGTCCGGCTGGCGACGAACTCGGCCAGCCGCGCGCGCTCGTCCTCGTCCACTCATCACCCCCGTTTCGTTGTCACACCTACAGACGCCCCAGGTCATCGTCGCTATCCGCGATCCGAGGGGTTTTTCCGGCCCGGAAGTGTCGGTCGTGGCGGGTACCGTCCGGCCACCAACTCAAGAAGGGGTGCGGCGGATGGCGAGCGTGGCGGGTTGGGCGGCGGCGTCGACATCGGGTGCTTTCCCGCCGTTGCCCCGCGCTGTGGTGCAGGCCTTCTACCGACGGATGCGGGCGGTCGCGCCGGCCGCCGTGGGTGCCATCGAACGGGACCGGGCGACCGACCCCGAGCGGGCCTTCTCCGACACCGCCTGCGGCCGACTGGCCGGTTCCCTCGACGATGCGGGCCTGCGGGCGCTCGGGATGTGGACGCACCACTGGTGCATGCGCTTCTACGACGACGACACCCGGGTCGGCCGCCGGCTGGTTCGCGAGATCGCCGCCCGGCCGGGGTTGGGCTGGACGGCCGACGAGGTGCGGTGGATGCTGCGCGAGTCGTTCTCGGCGGGGCCGGCCGCCGCCGACCGGTTCACCCTGCCCCGTGCCGCCGCAGGGCAACTGCCCCCGGCGGACCGGCCGGCCGTCGCCTGCTGGCCCGAGGTCGAGGTGCCTCGCCAACGGCGACCGGAGGGGTCCCGGTGACCGTCGAGCCTGCGGGGTGTGTCGGCTGAGGCAGGATGGGCACGGCAACGCCCCGACGGAAGGACGCCCCGATGCCTGCCAGCGAGCCGACCATCATCGCCACCAGCATGGGGTTCTCCCGGGGTGACCGAGGGCCCTACGACATGCGGCCCAGCCCGGTCTTCGACCTGGCGGCCGAGCTGGCCGAGGCTGGTCCGCACCCGCGGGTCTGCTACCTCGGGCAGGCCGTCGGCGACCAGCCCACCTCGCTGACCGCTGTCTACAGCGCGTTCGCCGCCACCCGGTTCCGGCTGTCGCACCTCGCCCTGTTCCCCATGCCGAACGTCGACGACGTTCGCGCCCACCTGCTCGACCAGGACGTGATCTGGGTCGGCGGCGGCAGCGTGGCCAACCTGGTCGCCGTCTGGCGGGTGCACGGGCTCGACGAAATCCTGCACGAGTGCTGGCAGGCGGGCGTGGTGCTGGCCGGTGTCTCCGCCGGCTCGATCTGCTGGCACGTCGGTGGTGCCACCGACAGCTTCGGCCCCCGGCTGCGCGGCTTCACCGACGGCCTGGGCTGGCTGCCGTACGGCAACGGGGTGCACTACGACAGCGAGGGTCAACGCCGCCCGCTCATGCACGAGCTGGTCGGTGACGAGACGCTGCCGACCAGCCACTGCACCGACGACGGGGTCGGGCTGGTCTACCGGGGCACCCGGCTGGTCGAGGCAGTCGCGGACCGTGAGGGCGTCTCGGCGTACGAGGTCAGCCGAGGCGTGGACGGCAGTGTCCGGGAGGCGGTCATCGCCCCACGCCTGCTCGGCTGAGCGTCGAAGGCTCTGCCGGGCCGTCGTTTCAGGGTGGATCGGAGCCGCCTCGGTCGGCCCGGTCGGCACCCGCGTAAGCTGGCTGGTCGTGAGTCTCTCCATCGGCATCGTC
Organism: Micromonospora sp. NPDC002411; assembly: GCF_053592955.1. Taxonomy (NCBI): domain Bacteria; kingdom Bacillati; phylum Actinomycetota; class Actinomycetes; order Micromonosporales; family Micromonosporaceae; genus Micromonospora; species Micromonospora sp. NPDC002411. The sequence continues at coordinate 23,385 of NZ_JBSFBM010000030.1, forward strand.
GGCCTGCCCAACGTCGGCAAGAGCACGCTTTTCAACGCGTTGACCAAGAACGACGTGCTGGCGGCGAACTACCCGTTCGCCACCATCGAGCCCAACGTCGGCGTGGTCGGGCTTCCCGACGAACGGCTGGGCAAGCTGGCCGAGATCTTCTCCTCGCAGAAGGTGCTGCCGGCCCCGGTGTCGTTCGTCGACATCGCCGGCCTGGTTCGCGGCGCGTCCAAGGGGCAGGGCCGGGGCAACGCCTTCCTGGCGAACATCCGGGACGCGTCGGCGATCTGCCAGGTGGTCCGGGCCTTCTCCGACCCGAACGTGGTGCACGTCGACGGCAAGATCTCCCCGGCCGACGACATCGAGACGATCAACACCGAGCTGATCCTCGCCGACCTGCAGACCCTGGACAAGGCGCTGCCCCGGTTGGAGAAGGAGGCCAAGCTCCGCAAGGACCGGGCCGTCGCCGTGGCCGCCGCGAAGGCCGCCATCGAGGTGCTCGACGGCGGCACCACCCTCTACTCCGGGGCCGCCGCCGCCAAGATCGAGCTTGAGCACCTGCGCGAGCTGCATCTGCTCACCACCAAGCCCTTCCTGTACGTCTTCAACGTCGACGAGGCCGAGCTGGCCAACGAGGCGTTCCTCGACGAACTACGCGCCCTGGTCGCCCCCGCCGAGGCCGTCTTCATGGACGCCAAGATCGAGTCTGAGCTGGTGGACCTGCCCGAGGAGGAGGCCCGCGAGCTGCTGGAGTCGATCGGCCAGAACGAGCCGGGCCTCAACCAGCTCGTCCGGGTCGGCTTCCGCACCCTCGGCCTCCAGACGTACCTCACGGCCGGCCCCAAGGAGGCGCGCGCCTGGACCGTCCCGGTCGGCGCCACCGCGCCGGAGGCCGCGGGCGTAATCCACAGCGACTTCCAGCGCGGCTTCATCAAAGCCGAGGTGGTCTCGTACCACGACCTGGTCGAGCACGGCTCGATGGCGTCGGCCAAGGCGGCGGGCAAGGTCCGCATCGAGGGCAAGGAGTACGTCATGCAGGACGGCGACGTCGTGGAGTTCCGCTTCAACGTCTGACCCCGGCCCGTCCCCGCAGGTCAGACGGCTGGCTCCTCCGCATCCACCCGCCCCCGCAGCTGTTGATGGGGTCGCCAGATCTTGTCGTCGGCTGCGGCGTGGCGGCTGCGTCGATCGGTTGGGCGAGGGCCGTCAGAGTGGGTCGAGGCGGCGCTTGAGCAGGCAGAACTCGTTGCCTTCTGGATCGGCGAGGACGCGCCAGGACGCATCTGCGGGCTGACCGATGTCGACGAGTTTGGCCCCTGCGGCCAGGAGGCGCTCCAGCTCGGCATCCTGATCGCGGTCGGTCGGGTTGACGTCGATGTGCAGCCGGGCATGCCCGTTCCTGGGCTCGTCGTTGCGGATGAGGAAGATCGTCGGCTGCGGGCCGCCGAACCCTTCGCGCGGGCCGATCTCGAGGTAGACCCCCTCTTCGCGATCGAGCTCTACGAAGTCCAGGACCTCGCACCAGAACCGCGCCAGCACCTCGGGGTCGCGGCACTTGAGCACGATTTCACTGATACGGCATGCCATTGACGAGACCTACTCTCAGCAAGGGAACTGCCGGGGCGGCCGACGTGGATCTCATGGGCGCCCCGCAGTGACAACAAGGTCGCGACCATACCGGGCGAAGCGAGCGGGGGCTGGACGAGGGCCAGGTGAAAGGATGCAGGGCGGGTAGATAGCTGGCGGGCTGGCAATCTGTGCGGATGCGACAGGTCACCGTGCTCGGCAGTTGTGGTGCCTTTCCGGAGCCGGGCCGCGCCTGTAGCGGCTTCGCAGTGGACTGGGACGGCTACCGCCTTGTGCTCGACCTCGGCTACGCCACGCTGCCGCGGCTGCTCGCGCACTGGCCGGATGGTGCGCTGCATGCTGTCGTCATCACCCACGAGCACCCTGATCACTGCATCGACCTGCACGGACTGTTCCGGATGCGGCTCTACGGCGACTCTGGTGGACCACAGTTGCCGTTGTACTGCCCGCCAGGTGTGCTCGAACGGCTCAGCGGCCTGGAGCCCGATGTCGACCTGCACGCAGTCTTCGACGTGCATCTGCTGCCCGGCAACTATCGAGTGGGACCGTTCGACCTGACCGGACTGTCACTTCCGCACTACGTGCCCAACGCAGGCATTCGTCTACAGGCCGACGGTATCGCCGTGGCCTACTCGGGGGACACTGGCCCGACCCCTGTGCTGGCCGAACTCGGCCGCGACGCCGACCTCTTCATCGTCGAGGCCACTGACCGCGACGGCGAGACCAACCGCCCCACACGTCATCTCATGACCTCTATCGAGGCAGGTCACTGGGCTCGCCGGGCGAGGGCTCGCCGACTGCTGCTCACCCACTTCTGGCCAGGCAACGACCGGGCTGCTTCGGTGGCCGCCGCTCAGATGGAGTTCGACGGGGTCGTTCTGGCGGCCGAAGAGGGCCTCACCGTCGTACTCGGGGCACCAGATCGCTGAAGGCCACTAGGTCCGTCTCAACGTCTTTCGCAGCCTCACACCGAGCCGGTCATCCGGCGAGTTCTCGCAGAAGGTTTGTCTGGTCGTCGCTCCACAGTTCGATCGAGTAGCGCAGGCTCAGTCCCGCGAAGAAGGCAGCGAGTTCGTCGAGGCGGGACGGATCAACGATGCCGCTGAAGAGGTGTTCGTCCGGCGACGCCTCGACCAGTCCGATGCGGACCCATTCATGGCCAACCTCGTACTCCGTCCACGAGCTCGCGCGAGCACGCCAACCCGCGCGCACGAACATCTCGACCAGATCCTTCGTCCTCGGCGCGTGGTGGAGGCGGCCATAGACGTTGTTGTCGAGAACGGCCAGACGGTCGGCAAGACGGGGCCCCGGCGTACCGCCAGAAGTGATCTCCATGCTGTCTCCCATGCACAGCCGTGCCACAGGACAGGTGGCAGGATCGCATACGTGGGACCGGCGGGTAGCCCGTGGTGGCAGACAGCGAAGACCCCGAAGCAGGGCTTTGTCCTGGGAGGGTTCTGGCTCCTCCTCGCCGTGGCGTACGGGGTGTTCGCCGTCGGAGAGCCGATCAGTTGGTCCGTGATCGTCGCTGTGTTGGCAGCACTGCTCGGTGTTGGTTACCTGGTGACAGCCGTGCTGCTGCTCCGGCGTCAGCACTCGACTGAGCGCGACCGCCGCTAGCCGCCGGAGCGCCTTCTGTTGGTGGGTCGATCGCGGCGGCCTGGTCAGCGGCGGCTCGGCTTGCGCTTGGTTCCGCCCCTGGCGTTCAGGAACTGTCGTCGGCGCTGATCTCGTTGTTGTGACTGCCAGTCGCGCCGTCGGCGGTCTCGTCGTCGTCCGAGGAAGCGGCCGACCACGGCGGCCAGCATCGTGCCGGACAGGATCAGACCCGCAGCCCCGACCGCGCCCTGCAGCCGGCCGCGATTCCCACTCAACGTCCCGAACTCGGTCACGAAATCGTCTGGATCATCGGGGTTGACCCAGATCCGCACGGCAGTGTCGGCCGGGAGGCAGACCTCCCAACAGCCGACCTCGGCCTGACGAGCGGCCCCTGCCACCTGGTAGCGCATGTGCATCGTGTTGCTGTTGCGTCCCTTGTGCACGGTCTCGTAGATGACCGCCTGGATCGGCACGCCGTCCGCCCGGAGTCGGTCTTCCCATGCGTCGGTGTCGTTGAAGGTCTTGACGGGCAGCCACATCATGACCATCCCGACCACGATGCCGAGCAGGTAGGCCGGGTAGCGCATCCGCCACCAGATCCGCACGATCTTCACGGTGGCCATGGTCGCAGTCGACGTCCATTGACCGGGGTAGGTTGACCGCATGACGGAACAGTTGCTGCGATCGTCGTTCGGCGCGGCGGCTGCCGCGTACGCCGAGCATCGCCCGGACTACGCGCAGGCCGCCGTTCGATGGGCGCTTGACGTCGCGCCCGGCCAGCGCGTGCTCGACCTTGGCGCCGGCACCGGCAAGCTGTCCGCCACACTGCTCGCGGTGGGCGTGGACGTCGTTGCGGTCGAGCCCGACCCGGCGATGCTCACCGAGCTGCGCCGCGCGATGCCGGCCGTTCGTGCGCTGCCGGGCGGCGCCGAGGCCATCCCCTTGCCGGACGGCTCTGTCGACGCCGTGTTGGCCGGCAACGCCCTGCACTGGTTCGACATGGCCGTCGCGGGGCCGGAAATTACCCGGGTCCTCGCACCCGGCGGCGTCCTGGCTGGTCTGTGGAACGTCATGGACGACCGGATCGACTGGGTTGCCGACCTCGAACGGGTCAGCGGGAGCGCAGCCATCGGCCCGCGTGACACGTTGAGCGCCTGGCGGACGGCGACAGCAGACATGCTCGGCCCGGTCGCCCGGTTCACGGCGTCGGAGCAGGCAGAGTTTCCGCACGGGCAGCGCCGGACCGCCGACTCCCTCGTCGCGACGCTCGCCACCCGGGCGGGAATGCTGGTCATGCCAGAGCAGGACCGGGAGGCCCTTCTCGGCCGGATCCGTTCGTTTCTCGCGAGCAGACCGGAGACCGCCGAGGGCGAGTTCACCCTGCCGATGCTGACCGGTGTGTTGCGCGCTCGGCGGCAGTGACGGCCGCTGGCAACCCGCCTGCGGGCTCAGGTCTCTGACGCTCTACGGATCCGCCGCGCGGGTAGCGCGGATCGGAGCTTGTCGGCTGCGTGGGCGAAGTCGGAGATGGTGGTGACGCAGCCGTGGCCAACGTGGGCGAGCCAGAGCGCGTCGTCCCGCTCGACCACGAGCGCCTGGGACAGCGGGACAGTGTGCACGTTGCCCTCGCCGTCCACCGTGGAAATGGCATCGGTGCCGATCACCAGCGAGCCCTTGTTGCCGAACCGCTTCCTGAAGGCCGGCCGGACCACGTCACCTGCCGGCACGAAGCGGGTGCTGGGGCAGGAGGCGTCGGTGACACCGGGGAGGTCCGGTCGCGATCCGTACGGCACGACGATCATGGCGGAGGAGAGCCAGCCCGACATGATGTCCCGCGCCGCGGCCGGAGAGAGCCCGTCCGGTTCGGTGAGCGGATCCGTGAGGTAGTGCTCGGTAGTGCCGAACAACTCCAGGTGGACAGCGGATTCGGCATCTCGGATCGGTTGCCTCCAGGCCAACGCCTCGTACGTGGGCGCGAGGTCCTCGGGTATGACCGCGGTCCGAGTCGCCTCCAGGGTGGCCATGTCGGCCTGGTCGAGCCCGTCGTGCACCAGTCTCCGTAGCTCGGCCCAGAGCAGTTCCGCCGCCGACGCAGCGTCGATCCGCCTGGCTCCCGTCGGGCTGATCCTGATGCCGAGTTCGTGCCGCGTGCCGTCGACGACCTCGGTCATGAGCTCGGCGAACCGGGCGATCCCGGCCCGCTGCACCGCCTGGAAGACGCGCGATCTCAGCGCGGACATCAGCAGGAGGGCTTCCACGCTGGGTGCGGAGCCGACGACCAGCGCGACACCGTGCACTTCATCGGCGTACCAGACCGGGCCCGACTGGTGGTGCACGAGGCGTGTGTCGTGGTCTGGGCGGGGTCCGGCGGGTAGTCGCAGTCGCAGCGACGGAGGTGCTTCGGCGGTCGTGGCGAGGACGGCATTGTCGCTGGTGAAGAACCTACCCACATGCTGTCTGGTCTCGTCGGCCGTGAAGAGGCGGTAATCCACGGCGGGCCAACGCGCCAGGCCGTGCCCGCGCGGCCCGAACCGCCGGGCGAGCAGTGATCCCCAGGGGTCGAGCACGCCCTCGTCGATGTCGGACACGTACCGGTCGTCCGCGTCGACGTCGGCGACGGCGTCGGGTAGGTCCGTCGGCGGAAGGTCGCCGATGGCCGAGCAGACAGCGGTGAAGTGCTCCGCGACCTGCTCGGGCGTGCCGGCGGCGACGAACGAGGTCTCGTTCACCCAGGTGTCGTTGTCGTACTGCTCCGCGATATACGGGTCGGCCCGTTCCAGCAGATGATGCACCAGATGGTTCAGGCCGATGGAGTCGACCTCTTCGTCGCGGGTGCCACAGCCGAACGTCAACGATGCGCTCAGCACACCCGGCAGGTCGCGTTGGAAGACCGTGACTCCGTCTATCTCCGCACGCCGCATGCGCGGATCGTATGGCGGTCGGTCAAGCCGGCCGGCCACCGCGACAGCTGCCTACTGCTCGGCCCAGACGCCCAGCTCGTTGCCGCTGGGGTCGGTGAAGTGGAACCGTCGGCCGCCGGGGAACTCGTACGGCCCGTCGACCACCTGACCGCCGGCGTCCTTGACCGCCTGCACCGACGTGTCGAGGTCGGCCGAGAAGAGCAGCACCAGTGGCCCGCCGGCCCGCACAGTCTCATCCAGGCGCAGACCGCCCACCTCCGAGTCGCCCTGAGGGCTGCGGATGCCCGCGTACCCCGGGCCGTAGTCGTTGAACTGCCAGCCGAACGCCTCGGTGTAGAAGCGCTTGGCCTCGGCGAGGTCGGTCACCGTGAACTCGACGTAGTCGATGGCGTGGTGCTGGTGCGGAGTCGTCTCAGACATGCCCGGCATTGTCCGACGCGGGTACGACGATCCCGAGACATGCAACAAAAGGTTGCGCGAGGGGGAGTTGCCGACGTAGGTTAGGTGCAACCAAAGGTTGCGAAAGGGTGAGGGCATGGAACAGGGAACGATCGAGCGCGACATCCACGTCGACGCGTCACCCGAGGTTGTCTTCGAGGTGGTCAGCCGACCGGAGCACATGCGGGAGTGGTGGCCGGACGACGCACGGTTCGAGTCGGTCGCGGGCGCACCGGGCGAGCTGGTCTGGCGCAACGGTGACACCGGCGAGACGACGACCGTCGCCCTCGCCGTGGTCGAGGTCGACCCGCCGAAGCGATTCTCCTTCCGGTGGTGCTTCACCGACGAGGGCCGGAGCGGGCAGGCGCTGCTCGTGACCTTCGACCTGGCGCCCAGCGGTGCGGGCACCCGGGTCCGCATGACCGAGACCGGGTTCCGCGAGATGGGCTGGGAGGTCGCCGTCCTGGAGGAGCAGTACCGCGACCACGAGAACGGCTGGGACCACTACATGCCCAGGCTGGGCACGTACGTCGCGCGGCTGGTCGCCACCCCGTGAGTACGGCAGTCGACGACGAGCTGTGGTCCGCGATCGGCGACCCCACCCGTCGTACCATGATCGATCTTCTTCTCGCCGACGGACCGGGCACTGCCACGTCGCTGAGCAGGCGGCTGCCCGTCACCCGCCAGGCCGTCGCGAAGCACCTGGCCGTCCTGGACCGGGTGGGGCTGATCCACGGCGAGCCGGCGGGCCGTGAGCGTCACTACCAGGTCGACGAGGCGCAGCTCGCCCGTGCGGTCGCCCAACTGTCGGCGGTCGGTGCGACCTGGGATGCCCGTCTGCGCCGGATCAAGCGGATCGCCGAGGCAATCGAACGCGATCGCCACCACGACGAAGGAGCATGACAATGGTCAACATTCTGCACCAGGTCGGCGTCGTCGCTCCGCTCGCCGACGTCCACCGAGCGGTGGCCACTCCCGAGGGCGTCGCCGGATGGTGGTCGGTCGACACGGCCGGCAAGAGCGAGGTCGGAGGACGGTTGGCCGTCCGGTTCGGCGACGACGATGGTTTCGACCTGGACATCCTGGAGTCGGACCCGGCCGGCCGGGTGCGGTGGCGGGTCACCGACGGCCCCGCGGAATGGATCGGCACTCAGATCAACTGGCATCTCGAACAGCGTGGCAGGTACACGATCGTCCAGTTCACGCACGAGGGCTGGCGCGAGCCGACCGAACTGATGCACCAGTGCAGCACCAAGTGGGCGACCTTCCTGATGAGTCTCAAGGCGCTGGTGGAGACGGGGCGCGGCAGGCCGGCACCGGACGACGTCCAGATCAGCGACGGGCACTGATCTCGGTGACGGCTGGACCGCCGGGGGTTCGCGCGCTCCGCCGCGAGATCGCGAACCCCGCGGCGACCAGCCCGAGGGCCACGATCGCTACCGCGCAGAGCAGCAGCGTCGGGCGTGCGCCGATGGCGCCCACCAACGGCCCGCCCAGCATGGTGCCCAGAGGTACGGCCAGCACGAGGATGGCACCGTTCGCGGCGAGCACCGCCGGCAGTTGCTCGGTCGACGTGCTGCGCTGGAACAGCGCCATCGACGTGGAGCGGTACGGCGCCCAGATCACACCCGCGAGAGCGAACGCCGGCAGGGACAGGCTGACCGGTGCGCCCAGGCCGAGCGGCAGCATGGCCGCCCCGAACCCGACGACGATGCCGATGGTGGTGGCCCCCAACGGCCAGCGGTGCAGGTGACCCGCGACCACACCTCCGACGAGGCCACCGACACCGAAGGCGGTGTAGTAGATGCCGAGCAGCGTCGCCGACGCGTGCAGGTCGTCGGTGATGTGCATCGGCATCGCCACGTACACCGGTCCGAAGAGGAAGAAGAACCCGAGGCTCAGGACCAGGAGGCCCAGCAGGGCGGGCTGGTGGCGGATGACAGCGAAACCAGCAGTCCGTGACACCTCGCGGTCGTGCGGTGCGGCCCGGTCGGTGGCGGGAAGGGCGAAGCGGTACGTGAGGGCTAGCACGGCGAAGGTCGCGGCGTCGGCGGCGAGGACCCACACCGGGCTCACCCATTCGATCAGGAGTCCCGCCAGTGGTG
>NZ_JBSFBM010000031.1:0-31674 GCF_053592955.1 Micromonospora sp. NPDC002411
GCCGGGCCACCGAGACCCGGCACCGCGCGGTTGCTCTCAGGCGACAGTGCAGGCGGTGCCGTTGAGGGTGAACGCGGACGGGCGGCCACTGTTGCCGGTGTGGGTCGCCTGGAAGCCGATGTCGACCGAGGTGTTCGGCGCGATCGTCGCGTTGTAGGAGACGTTGCGGGCGGTGACCGCACCACTGGACGGGGAGTAGCCGGCGTTCCAGCCGCTGGTGATGCTCTGCCCACCGGGCAGCGTGAACGTCAGGGCCCAACCGTTGACCGGCGTGCTGCTGGTGTTGGTCACCGAGATCGAGGCGGTGAGACCACTGTTCCAGGCGTTGACCGTGTACGCGACGCGGCAGTCACCCGACGGCGGGGGCGTCGTCGGCGGGGGAGTGGTGGGTGGGGGAGTGGTAGGAGGTGTGTCGCCGCCGATGCTGCCGGGCACCGTCCTGAGTGCGTCGTACCAGGCTGCGGCCATCTTGCGGTAGCCGGTGGCGTTGGGGTGCACGCCGTCGGCCAGGTCGCTGAGCGTCAGGGCACGGTACATGTCGACCAGGTGGACACGCTTTCCGGCGGCGGCGCGGCTCTGCACGATTCCGGGGATGGCATTGTTGTATCCCCGGACCTGGTTGTCCGCACCGGACTTCGGGATGATCGTCGCGACGAACACGTCCGCGTTCGGGGCGGTGTTGGTGATCCGGTCGACGAGGGTGGCCAGCCGACCCGGTGCGCCGGACGTGTCGCCGTACATGTCGTTGGTGCCGATGTGCAGCAGCACGGTCCGGGGGTTCGTGGCCCGCAACCAGTTGACCACGTTGGCGTCGATCTGGGCGATCGTCCATCCGGAGTGCCCCTGGTGGTCGTGGTCACCGAGGCTGGCTGGGCCGTTGAACTGCGAGCCGACGAAATCGATCCGGTAACCGCCGGCCGTGAACCGCTGCCACAGCTCGATCCGGTAACCGCCGGGGACGTTGAACCCGTCGGTGATCGAGTCGCCGAGTGGCATCACGCGTACTCCGCCGTTGGACTCCGCGCTCGCGGGGCTGGTCGCGATCGGTACGGCGGCGATCATGGCGGCGACGGCGGTCAGGGCGGCCCACCACAGGCGGGCGCGTCGGCGCCGTAACGTCGGGGCGATGGGGGTGGGTGCGGGAGGGGCGGGAGTGACGAGCATCGAACTGCTCATGGGACTTCCTCTGGTGGGGTGCGCGCCAGCAGCGGCCGCCGAGGGGACGGCTGCTGCTGGCGCGGCACGCGGAGGTGGGCGTCGCGTTACGACCAGGAGCCCGGACATCGTCACTGGTGGTCGTGGCGCGGTGGCGAGCATCGGTCAGGCGCGTCGGACCGATGGGCCGTGGCGGAGGTGTGCCCTGCACCTCGCCGACGCACCATAGCGTGTTATCGCTAACAGCAGCAATGCACCGCCGAGCCGGCTGGAACCTCGTCCGACAAGGTCGTGGCCGGCTACTTCAGAGGGCGGAAGTAGTGCCGGACCGCATAGCGGTAGACCTCCTCGCCGATCTTCGCCCCCTCGACGTCAGCAGTGCGGAAGTGGACGCCGCCCCAGACGCGCGCGCCGATGAGCTCGTCGAGCGCTTGCGAAAAGCTGGTGAATTGCCGGGTCGTGCCGGAGTCGGCGCTGGCCCCGCTGAACGTGATGTCGTCTCGGCCGAAGAAGTGTCGGTACAGCGACATGCGCGCACCGGTGCCACAGGCGTGGCCGGAGGGGTATTCGGGGAAGGGCGGCGTGACGAGCAGCGACTGCCAGCCTGGGTCGGCGGCCGTCCTCGGGTTACCGTCCGTGTCGGCCTGTTGGATCGCGGTGACCGGACGCCAGTAGCTCCAGAAGTCCTTCTGGCTGAAGCACGCCACGCCTGAGTCGGCCACGATGAGGTCGGTCATCGCGAAGAAGCGCGCGGTCCGCAGGGCGTCCAGCCGCTGGGTGGTGGCGAGCTGTCGCTTGATCTCCCAGGAGCCGGATCGCCGGTCGTGCCACCAGATCGCGGCCTCCGTCTGGTCCTGCGTGCGCGCCGTGCTCGTCGCCGAGCCGAGCTCCTTCACCTCGTTGAGGTCGCGGGTGTAGGCGCTGCTGGTCAGTTGCGGCGGCTCGGGCGTGCGGAACATCGACGCACGGGGGATGAGGAACGGCCGCATGTGGCCGGTCCATGCGCCCTGGGACAGGAACAGCGGCGGCGTGGGTCGCCACTGACCGGGCCTTGTCCCGTGGGTCCACTGCTGGTCCCCGAACGCGCCGTCGTCCTGCCGTGCGGTGACCATCGCGGCCGCGGCTCGCGCCCCGATCCTGATGCCGCCCTGCTTCGACCGCCCGTCGCGAATCGTGGCGAGAGCCGCGTCGTACTGTGCCCGAAGCCGCTCCCGCTGATCGGGAAAGAGAGCGGCGAGTACGTCATGGGCGGCGGTGGCGACGGCAGCGTCCACCGACTCGGTCCCGCTCGACGGCGGTGCGGTGAGGTACGGCTGGTACGGGGTGCCGGCGATCGCGTTCAGCGCGTCGTAGACCGCCCCGTTCACCATTGCGAAACTGCGCACCTGCTCGTTCGGTTGCTGAGCCGCGATATCCCAGATTGCCGTCTGGGCATTCAGGTCCCAGGTGATCACCGGATTGGCGCGGCCGGTGCCGGAGACCGCAGCTGCGGGCATCGGCCCGGTCATCGTGGAGGCGACCAGCGTGCCGAGCGCGATGGTTGCGGGAATGATGCGTAACCAGGTCAGGCGACGTGATTGCGTGCGGCTCGTCATGATCTCCCCGTCGGTCGGTTGTCGATGCTGGCTGTCGAACGCAGGCGGTGTTCGAAGCGCAATCGATGACGACCGAAAATAACATCGGCAAGCCTCAATGAGTGGTGATCACGCCGCGGATGCGTGAGCGGGATGGAGTACCGAGTCGAGCCAGCGCAGCTGACGTCGAACGTGGACCGCCTCGCCGCCCTCGTGACCGTTGAACGGGTATACGTGGATCTCCCGCTCCGGAGGGACGGGTCGGCCGTTCGCGGCGCCGTAGTGGTTGTAGGCCGCGAACCCGGTGTCAGGTGGGCAGACGGTGTCGCGTCGGCCGATCCCGAAATGCGCCGGAGCGGTCGCCCGCCGGGCGAAGTTCACGCCGTCGACATAGGACAGCGTGCGCCACACCGCCTCCTCGGCGTCCCGGTGCACGGCCAGGTAACGCCCGATCTCCCCGTACGGCGCGGGTTCGCTGACCTGGACGGCCCGTCGCATGTCACAGAGGAACGGCGCTGTGGTCAGCACCGCGGCGAGGTTGTCGACGAGGCCGGCCACCGCCAGGGCGAGGCCGCCGCCCTGGCTGTTGCCGACCACGCTGACCCGGTCACGGTCGACCCCGGGCAGGGCGCGGACCGCCTCGACAGCCCGGACCGCGTCGGTGATCAGACGGCGGTAGTGGTAGTCGCGCGGGTCGAGGATTCCCCAGGTGGCCGGCGAGGCACCGCCGGGGGCACCGTGCGGGTCGGGGGTGTCCCCGGTGCCGTACAGCCCCGACTGGCCCCGGTTGTCCATCAACAGGTGCGCGTATCCGGCCACCGGCCAGGTCAAGCGCTCGTGTGGCAGGCCGCGGCCGCGACCGTAGCCGGCGTACTCGACCACTGTCGGCAGCGACTCTCGGACTCCGGCCGGGCGGGTGTACCAGGCCCGCACGGGGTCGCCGCCGAAGCCGGCGAACGTGACGTCCCAGGAGTCGAGCAACAGTAGGTCGGTGGGCTCCGGGCGGACGTCGACGAGCGCCGGGCGGGCAGCCGCCTCGGCGAGTGTGTCCCGCCAGAACTGGTCGAAGTCGTCGGGTTCGGCGACGTCCGGGGCGTACCGCTGGAGTTCGTCGACGGTGGAGGCGGAGTCAGGCACGGGTCCTCGCAGGGGCCGGGGTCAGCGCGGGTCGGCGGGTGGTGCGGTGCTCTCCCGGACGACCAACTCGGTCACCAGGTCGATCCGGCTGGTCGCCGGTTCGTTGCCTCTGGTCAGGTCGAGCAGCATCTGGGTGGCGATGCCGGCCATGTCGCGCAACGGTTGGTTGATCGTGGTGAGGGCCGGGTCGGTCCAGGCGGAGACCGGCAGGTTGTCGTACCCGATCACCGAGAGGTCCTCGGGCACTCGTAGGCCGCACTGGCGGGCGGCCCGGAGCACCCCCATGGCCTGGATGTCCGAACCGGCGAAGATCGCCGTGGGTCGGTCCGGTCGGCGCAGCAGTTGCAGGCCGTGGGCGTGCCCGGCGCCGGCGGAGAAACTGCCGTAACGGACCAGCTCACGGTCGACCACCATCCCGGCCTCGTCGTGGGCGGACTGGAAGCCGGCCGCCCGGGCGCGGCTGCACAGCACGTCGGGCGGCCCGGAGATGACGGCGATCCTCCGGTGCCCGAGATCCAGGAGGTGCCGGGCGGCGAGCAGGCCGCCGTTCCAGTTGTTCGAGCCGACGGTGGGTACGGAGGCCGAGGTCGCGCTGTCGGTGTCGACGACGACGAACGGTATGCCCTGGCGGCGCAGGTGCTGTTGTTGGGCCTCGGCCAGGTGGGAGAGGACGAACACCACACCCAGGGGCCGGTCGGCGAGCAGCGCCTCCAGCCATCGGGCCGGCGGGCGGTGCGCGCCGTCGAGTTGGGCGACCGACAACCCGACGCCGGCCGCGGTCGTCGCCGCCTCCACGCCGCGCAGGATCTCCATCGCCCAGCCGGTGTCGAACTCGTGGAACACGAGTTCGATGCGACCGCTGCCGGTCGAGGGCCGCCGGGCACGGCGCTGGTACTGGTGGCGGTCGAGGCTCGCCTCCACCCGGGCTCTGGTGCCGGGGGCGACGTCGCCACGTCCGTTGAGGACCTTGGACACCGTCGCGACCGAGACGCCGACGTCGTTGGCGATGGTCGCGATGGTGGTGGAGGCGGGTGGGTCGAGTGGGCGGTGCTCCGTCATCGCAGCCTCACGCAACATCCGAAAGTTTCGGCAGACCCTAACACGATCACCCATTCTCGCCAGTCGATGCTGCCCTCACGTCGTCGGCCCCGCCCGCCATGCGACTGATGCGCTGGGATGGCTCAGGGGGTGCCGGCGACGATCGGCGGAGGTCCATGCCAGCCCTTGACACTCATCGATGGGGCACTTAGGTTGCCGAAAAGGTTACGCGGGATTCCGGAAAGTTTCGGATCGTGGGAAACGTCGGCTGCGAACCGGGCGCGGGGATGTGGCCGGAGCTGAGGGGTCTTGGCATGAGAAGTCAGTTGCCCGGGGACAGCGGCGCCGCGCCGTGGCGCGATTCGCGGCTGTCGCCGACCGAACGGGCCGAGGCGCTCGTGCCGATGATGTCGCTGGAGGAGAAGATCGCCCAGCTCGTCGGGGTCTGGGTCGGCGCCGAAGCCACTGGCGAGGGCGTCGCACCGCACCAGTCCGACATGATCAGCGAGACGCCGCAGTGGAGCACCGTCATCCGGTACGGGTTGGGCCAGCTCACCCGACCGTTCGGCACCGCGCCGGTCGACCCGGTGCTCGGCGCCCGGTCGCTGGCCGCCTCGCAGGCGCAGATCGTCGCCGCCAGCCGGTTCGGCATTCCGGCGCAGGTGCACGAGGAATGCCTGACCGGGTTCGCCGCGTGGCGGGCCACCGTCTACCCGACTCCACTCAGCTGGGGCGCGTCCTTCGACCCCGACCTGGTCGAGGCCATGGCCGACCGGATCGGGCGCTCCATGCGCGCCGCCGGTGTGCACCAGGGCCTCGCCCCGGTCCTGGACGTCACCCGCGACTACCGCTGGGGCCGCACCGAGGAGACGATCGGCGAGGACCCCTACCTGGTGGGGACGACAGGTGCCGCGTACGTGCGGGGCCTGGAGCGGGCTGGTGTGGTGGCCACGCTGAAACACTTCGCCGGCTACTCGGCCTCCCGTGGCGGACGCAACCTCGCGCCGGTGCCGATGGGCCCCCGGGAGTTGGCCGACGTCATCCTGCCGCCGTTCGAGATGGCGCTGCGCCACGGTGGTGCCCGCTCGGTGATGAACTCCTACGCGGAGATCGACGGTCTGCCCGTCGCCGCCGACCCCGAGTTGCTGACCGGGCTGCTGCGCGACGAGTGGGGCTTCACCGGCACCGTCGTCGCCGACTACTTCGCCGTTCGTTTCCTGGAAACCCTGCACGGTGTCGCCGCGGACGCCGCCGACGCCGCCCGGCTCGCCCTGCGAGCCGGCATCGACGTCGAGCTGCCCACAGTGGACACTTTCGGCGCGCCGCTGGTGGAGGCGGTACGTCGCGGCGAGGTCGACGAGGCGCTGATCGACTGCGCGGTGCGGCGGGTCCTGATCCAGAAGATCGAGCTCGGTCTGCTCGACGAGGGCTGGAAAGAACTGCCCGACGACGTGGCGTCCCTGCGGTTCGACGACGACGTCAGCCAGGACGTCGCCGTACGCCTCGCCCGGCAAGCCGTCGTCCTGCTGCGCAACACCGGTGTCCTTCCGCTGGCCGCCGGCAGGCGGGTGGCCCTGGTCGGCCCGCTCGCCGACGATCCGATGGCCATGCTCGGCTGCTACTCGTTCCCCAACCACGTGGGCGTGAACCACAGCGAGTTCGGGATGGGTCTGGACATTCCCTCGTTGCGCGACGAGTTGGCCCGACGCGTCCCGCTGCTCACCCACGAACCCGGCTGCGCCATCACCGGCGAGGACACCTCGGGCATCCCGGCAGCGGTCGCTGCGGCGGCCGACGCCGACGTGTGTGTGCTCGCCGTCGGCGACCGGGCGGGGATGTTCGGCCGGGGCACGTCGGGTGAGGGCTGCGATGCCGTCGACCTGCGGCTGCCCGGTGTGCAGGCCGACCTGGTCCGGGCCGTTCTCGCCACCGGCACCCCGGTCGTCCTGGTGCTGATGGCCGGCCGCCCCTACGCGCTCGGGCCGGAGTTCGACGCCGCGGCGGGCGTGGTGCAGGCGTTCTTCCTCGGCCAACTCGGCGGGCAGGCGCTCGCCGAGGTGCTCACCGGCGCGGTCAACCCGTCCGGGCGGTTGCCGGTCAGCGTGCCCCGCGACGCGGGCGGGCTGCCGAGCACCTACCTCGCGCCGCCGCTCGGTCGGCGCAACAAGGTCTCCTCGATCGACCCGACGCCGAGCTACCCGTTCGGCCACGGGTTGAGCTACACCACCTTCGAGTGGTCCGACGCCAGGATCGTCGAGGCGGCGGACGACGCGCGGGACGAGCCGGCGGCCTGGCCGGTCGACGGCGAGGTGCGGGTCCGGATCACCGTGGCCAATACCGGTGACCGGGACGGTGCCGAGGTGGTACAGCTCTACCTGCACGATCCGGTCGCACAGACCACCCGTCCGGTGGTCCGCCTGGTCGGCTACGCCCGCCTGCCGTTGGCGCCCGGCGAATCGGCGCACGTGACGTTCGGGGTGCCGGCCGACGTCGCCTCGTTCACCGGGCTCTCCGGCCGGCGCATCGTGGAGCCCGGCGACGTCGAGCTGCGGTTCGGCCGGTCCAGCGGCGACGTGGTGGCACGTCTGCCGCTGCGGTTGACCGGCGCCGAGCGCCAGGTCGGCCACCAACGGGAACTGCTCACGTCGGTGCGGATCGAGCCTCTCGTGGCCGTTCCGCAGTCCGCGTAGGAGGCCGCTGTGACATCCACGTTGCGGCCACCCCCGCCGGCGTCGCCGCGCTCGCCGGCGGTTGCCAGCCCCGCCCCCCGCTCGCCGCGACGCGGCCGGACCTGGCGGCAGGCGCTGCGCCGGGACTGGCAGCTCTACTCCCTCGCCGTCCTGCCGCTGCTGTTCTTCCTGATCTTCCGGTACCTGCCGATGCTCGGGAACATCATCGCCTTCCGGCGCTTCAAGCCGGGCGGCAGCATCTTCGGTGAGTACTGGGTCGGGCTGCGCTACTTCCGGATGTTCCTCAGCGACCCGACGTTCTGGGAGGTGTTCACCAACACCCTGGCGCTCGGGGCGCTGACCCTGCTGTTCTGCTTCCCGCTGCCCATCGTGCTGGCACTGCTGCTCAACGAGGTCCGGGCCCGCCGCTTCAAGCGCTTCGTCCAGTCGGTGTCGTACCTGCCGCACTTCCTGTCGATCGTGATCGTGGCGGCGATGGTCATGCAGTTGACCTCGATCGAGGGCACGGCCAACCAGCTCGTCAGCCTGTTCGGCGGCGACCCGGTGGCATTCCTGCAGCAACCGGAGTGGTTCCGCAGCATCTACGTCTCGTCCGAGGTCTGGCAGACGGTCGGCTGGGGCACGATCCTCTACCTCGCCGCCCTCACCACCATCGACGAGGACCTGTACGAGGCCGCCCGGATCGACGGCGCCGGCCGGCTGCGCCAAACCTGGCACATCACGTTGCCCGGCATCCGCCCGACGATGATGACCTTGCTGATCCTCAACATCGGCAGCTTCCTGGCCGTCGGGTTCGAGAAGATCCTGCTGCTCTACAACCCGTTGACGTACCCGACCGCCGACGTGGTCTCCACCTACCTGTTCCGGATGGGCTTCCAGTCGAGCAACTTCAGCTACGCGGCGGCCATCGGCCTCTTCGAGGCGGTGATCGGGCTGATCCTCGTCCTGTCGGCGAACGTCATCTCCCGTCGCACGGTGGGGACGAGCCTGTGGTGACCTTCGGTACGAAGATCGACGCCCCGAAGACGCGCGGGCCGGACGACAGCCGGGGTTACCGGATCTTCCGCGTCGTCAACACTGTCGTCCTGCTCGGCGTCGTGGTCGTGACGCTGTACCCGTTCCTCAACATCGTGGCCCGCTCGCTCAGCGAAGAGGCGTACATCATCGCCGGCAAGGTGACCATCGTCCCGCGCGGGTTCGACCTGACCGCGTACAAGCTGGTGATGTCCGACTCGATGTTCTGGACGAACTACCGCAACACCGTGGTGTACACGGTGGTCGCGACGCTCATCTCGATCGTGCTGACCACCTGTTACGCGTACGTGCTGTCGAAGCCGCAGCTCAAGGGACGCGGCGTGCTCATCGGTGTCGCGCTGTTCACCATGTTCTTCTCCGGTGGTCTGATCCCCAACTACGTGCTGGTGACCAGCCTGGGGATGAAGAACACCATCTGGGCCGTGGTGGTCCCCAACGCCATCAGCGTGTTCAACCTGCTGGTGATGAAGGCGTTCTTCGAGAGCCTGCCGACCGAGTTGGAGGAGGCCGCGGCGGTCGACGGGCTGAACACGTACGGCATCCTGTTGCGGATCGTTCTGCCGCTGTCGAAGGCGATCGTCGCGACGATGGTGCTCTTCTACGCGGTCTCCTTCTGGAACTCGTGGTTCACCGCGTTCCTCTACATCGACGAGCAGGATCTGCTGCCGGTCACCGTGTACCTGCGCAACCTGATCGCGGGTGCCACCGACGCACAGCAGTCAGGCGCGGCCGAGGCCGACGTCGTGCAGGCCGCGGCCACACTCCAGGCCGTGACGATAGTGCTCACCACCCTGCCCATCCTGGCGGTCTACCCCTTCGTCCAGCGGTACTTCGTCCGCGGCGTGATGCTCGGCGCGGTAAAGGGATGACGTCGGCCTCCGCACCGCTCCCACCGAAACCCCACCACCGAAAGGACGAGCCATGCTCCACAAGCCGTGGCGCCGCGTGGCGGTAGCCACCGCGGGTCTGCTCGCGCTCACCCTCATCTCCGCCTGTTCCGAGGACCCCGGCGAGTCGAAGGACCTGTCCGAGAACCGGGTCGGCGCGATGGAAAAGTACGGTGTCGGCGACCAGTTCAAGGCCACCGAGGCGCTCTCCTTCTCCACCCTCTACAACAACCACACGTTCTACCCGCTCAAGGAGGACTGGCTGTTCTGGTCCGAGTTGACCAAGCGGACCAACGTCAAGATCGAGCCGGTGGCGGTACCGCTCAGTGACTACGAGCAGAAGCGCAGCCTGCTGATCGGCGCTGGGGACGCTCCGCTGATCATTCCGAAGACGTACCACCCGCAGGAGAACGCGTTCGTGTCCTCCGGGGCGATCCTCCCGGTGAGCGACTACCTGGATCTGATGCCCAACCTCAAGGACAAGATCGCCAAGTGGAACCTCAAGCCGGAGATCGACAACCTGCGGCAGTCCGACGGTAAGTTCTACCTGCTGCCCGGCCTGCACGAGAAGCCCACGCAGGACTACACGGTGCTGGTGCGCACCGACATCATGCAGGAGCTCAACCTGGCGACCCCGAAGACCTGGGACGACCTGTACGCGGTGCTCAAGGCGATGAAGGCGAAGTACCCGAACGTCTACCCGTACTCCGACCTCTTCAGCAAGCCGAACCCGACCGGCGCCCTGCTGAACATCCTCGGCTCCGCCCACGGCACCCAGGCGGGCTGGGACTACCAGCACGCCACCTGGGACCCGGCAGCCAAGAAGTTCCACTACACCGGCGCGTCCGACCAGTACCGGCAGATGGTCACCTTCCTGCACAAGCTCGTCGCCGAGGGTCTGCTCGACCCGGAGAGCTTCACCCAGACCGACGACCAGGCGCGCCAGAAGCTGGCCAACGGCAAGTCCTTCGTGGTCACCGGCAACGCGCAGACCCTGGTCAACAACCACCGGCCCGACCTGGCCAAGACCCTGCCGAACGCGAAGATGGCCAAGATCCCGCTGCCGGTCGGCCCGGCCGGTGAGATCAACCCGTTCCCCCGGCTGGAGAACGGCATCATGATCTCCACGAAGGCCCGGGAGAGCAAGAACTTCGTGGCCATGATGCAGTTCATCGACTGGTTGTGGTACTCGGATACCGGCCTGGAGTTTGCCCGCTGGGGCATCGAGGGCACGACCTTCACCAAGGACGCATCCGGCAAGCGCACGCTCAACCCCGGAGTCGACTTCCTCGGCCTCAACCCGAAGGCCCCCAAGCACCTGCAGAAGGACTTCGGCTTCCAGAACGGTGTCTTCGCCTACGGCGGCAGCCCCGACCTGGTCCGCGGCTTCTTCTCCCCGGAGGAGCTGGAGTTCCAGAAGGTGATGGACGCCCGTACCCCGAGGGTGGTGCCCCCGCCGGCCCCGTTGACCGACGAGGAGCGCGAGCAGGTGTCGCTCTGGGAAACGCCGCTGAAGGACTTCGTCACCCAGAACACGTTGAAGTTCGCCCTCGGCCAGCGGCCGCTCACCGAGTGGGACGCGTACGTGGCCGAGCTGAAGGCCAAGAACTCCGAGCAGTACATCGACCTGGTCAACAAGGCGTACGAGAGGTTCCAGAAGAACAACGGCTGATCGACGCGGTGTCCGGTCGGGCGGTGCAACCCGCCCGGCCGGACGCCCCGGCGACCACCGGCCGATGCGAGGGGCGTGACCCGCCCGCTCTCCGGCAGAACGACCGGAAGGAGCGGCAGTGAGCGGAACGGCCCAGACCTGGCGACAGTTCGGCGACGGACCACTGTCGCGGATCACCTCACGCGTCTACATCCTGCTCGTGGTCGAGCTGCTCCTGCTGCTGACCACGGTGCCCGGCCTGCTTCCGCTGCTGGTGCTCGGCCGCGACCCCAGCAACCTGCCCCTGGCCGCGCTGTTCCTGGTGCCGGTCGGCCCGGCGGTCTCCGCCGCCCTGTATACGATGCGTCACCAGCGGACCGACCTCACCGACCTGCGCCCCGCCGCGCTGTTCTGGCGCGGGTACCGGACGAACGTGTCCGGCGTGCTGCGCGTCTGGGTGCCGACGCTGGTGTGGCTGACCGTGCTCGCCATGAACCTCGCCTACCGCGACGCGGTCGGGCTCGCGAGCTGGTGGTCGGTGCCGCTGGTCCTGCTCGCGGTGGGGGTGACCCTCTGCGCGGCCAACGCCCTGGTGATCACCTCGCTGTTCGACTTCCGCACCCGTGACGTGCTCCGGTTGGCCGTGCACTTTCTCGTGCGTACCCCCGGTGTCACGGTCGGCACCGCGTTGCTGCTGGCGGCGGCCACCGGCGTCACCGCCGTCTTCTCGGAGGCGGTGCTGACGATGCTCGGTTCGGTACTGGTCCTGGCGCTTCTGCGCGTGGGTGACCCGATGGTCGACCTGATCCGGAAGGAGTTCGCCGAATGAGCCTGCCCGTCACCGCCAAGGTGCCCTTCGGGGGCGACTACAACCCGGAGCAGTGGCCCGAGGACGTGTGGAAGCAGGACCACCGTCTCTTCGACAGCGCCCGGATCGACCTGGTCACCCTCGGCGTGTTCGACTGGGCGCTCACCCAGCCCGCCGAGGACGTGTACGACTTCTCGCTGCTGGACCGGATCGTGGAGCGGGCCGCCGCCGAGGGGCGCGGCATCTGCCTGGCGACCGGCACCGGCGCCCACCCGGCCTGGTTGGCGACGGCGTACCCGGAGGTGACCCGCACCGACTTCGAGGGCCGCAAGCGCCGCTTCGGTCAGCGACACAACTCCTGCCCCAGCTCCCCGGTCTACCGCCGGCTCTCGGTCGAGTTGGCTCGCCGGGTCGCCCGCCGCTACGCCGACACCCCGGCGGTCGTCGCGTGGCACGTGGGCAACGAATACGGCGGCGCCTGCTACTGCGAGCTGTGCGCGGCCGGCTTCCGGGTCTGGCTGCGGAACCGCTACGGCACCCTCGACGACCTGAACGCGGCCTGGTACACGACCTTCTGGTCGCACACCTTCACCGACTGGGACCAGATCGAACCACCGTCGGCGTTGACCGAGCACTGGCGCGGCCCGGACCACACCGCGTTCCAGGGCATCACCCTGGACTACCTGCGGTTCTCCTCCGACGCGATGCTGACCAACTTCCACGACGAGAAGGCGGCCATCCGGGAGTCCAGCCCCACGCTGCCGGTGACGACCAACTTCATGGGCATGTACCGGCCGATCGACTACCACCGCTGGGCGGCGCACCTGGACTTCGCCTCGTGGGACAACTACCCGCCGGACGACGAGTCCGCGGCCCGGATGGCGTTGACCCACGACCTGATGCGAGGGCTCAAGGGCGGCCAGCCGTTCTGGCTGATGGAGCAGTCCCCGGGCGTGACCGCGTGTCGCGACGTCAACCCGCTGAAGCGGCCCGGCCTCATGCGGCTGTGGAGTTGGCAGGCGGTGGCGCACGGCGCCGACGCGGTGCTGTTCTTCCAGCTGCGCGCCTCCCGGGGTGCCAGCGAGATGTACCACGGCGCGGTCATCGGCCACGCCGGCCGATCCGACACCCGGGTGTTCCGGGAGGTCGCCGAGCTGGGTGCCGAGCTGGACCGCCTCGGCTCGGCGTCGCTGGGCGCGCGGACGCCGGCCCGGGTGGCGCTGCTCTTCGACTGGGACAGCTGGTGGGCGTTGGAGATCTCCGACGGCCCGTCCCGGCTGGTCCGCTACCAGGAGGTGGTGCTCGCGTACCACCGGGCGCTCTGGGACGCCGGAGTCGACCTGGACGTCGTCGCGGTGACCGCCGACCTGTCCGGCTACGACGTGGTCGTCGCGCCGGCCCTGCACATGCTCAAGGGTGACCTGCCGCAGCGTCTGGAGGACGTGGCGGCGCGCGGCGGGTCGGTGCTGACCACCTACCTGTCGGGTCGGGTGGACGAGAACGACCAGGCCTTCCTGATGGACGTGCCGGGTCCGCTCGGGCAGCTGATGGGTGTCCGGGTCGACGAGTGGGACGCGCGGGGGCCGGAGGTGGTCAACCCGGTCCGCCTCGGCGACGGCGCGGGGCAGGTCGACGTCGAGGCGCGACTGCTGTTCGAGTTGGTGATTCCGCAGGGCGCGCAGGTGGTCGGCACCTACCAGGCCGACTTCTACGCGGGCACACCTGCGGTGACCCGCAACTCCTTCGGCGACGGCGACGGCTGGTACGTGGCAGCCGGCCTGGACCAGGAGGGGGTGTCCTGGGTGGTGCGGCAGGTGCTCGCGCGGCACGACGTGCTCGGGCCATACCCGGACGTCGCGGACCTGGAATCCGCCGTCCGGGTCGCGCCGGACGGGTCGCGGCTGCTGTTCCTGCTCAACCACCGGGCCGACCCGGTCGAGGTGACCGCCCGGCGCGGCGGCGTCGACCTGCTCACCGGTGACCGGACCGTGACCGGCTCAACAGTGCGCCTACCGGCGTACGGAGTCGTGGTGCTGAAGGAGGACTGGTGAACGCCGACGAGTCGGTCCACCTGGAGCAGCTGATGTTCGTCGACGATCCGATGGAACCCAACGAGCCACGCGTCCACGCGGCCTGGCTGCCCCCGGAGGCGTTCCGGTCGCTCGGCGCACGCCGCGTCCTCGTCCACGGTGACGGGCTGCTCGTCGACACCGTGCTGCACGAGGTGTCGCGCGCCTGCGCACGCTACGGCGGGCGGGTGTGGCATTCCCCGTCCTGGGACGTCGACGTCGACCTCGTGTTCGCTCTGCGCGGCACCGACGAGCTGCCCAGTTCGGCGGTGCGGGCGGCACGGTCGGCGGGGGAGTCGGCGCTGGCCGAGATCGGCGAGGGCGGGTCGCTGGGCGACGAGGGGTTCCTGCTGGCCCGCGACGGCGACGTGACGGTGGTGCTGGCCGACGCGCCCGCCGGCCTGCTGTACGGACTGTTCCACGTGGTCCGGCTCTGTGCGGCTGCCTTCGACCCCGAGCGCCCGCCGGAGCGGCACCGGCCGGCACTGCGTCGGCGGATGCTGGACCACTGGGACAACGTGGCCGTGCACCCGGTGATGGGCCAGGTCGAACGGGGGTACGCGGGCGGTTCGATCTTCTGGCGGGACGGCCGACCGTGCGGTGACCTGGCCCGGATCCGGGAGTACGGGCGGCTGTTGGCCGCGAGCGGTGTCAACGCGATCTCGGTGAACAACGTCAACGTCGCCCGGACCGAGGCGCTGCTGCTCACCGACCGGCTCGGCGACGTCGCCGAGATCGCCGACGTGCTGCGTCCGTACCACATCCGGGTGCACCTGTCGGTCACCTTCGCCGCACCGGTGGTCCTCGGTGGCCTGTCGACCGCCGATCCCCTGGACGAGGGGGTGCGGGCCTGGTGGGCCGCGACCACCCGCACGGTGTACGACCGCATCCCGGACTTCGGTGGCTACGTGGTGAAGGCCGACTCGGAGGGTCAACCCGGTCCGTTCACCTACGGACGTGACCACGCCGACGGGGCGAACATGCTGGCCGAGGCGCTGGCTCCGCTCGGGGGAGTGGTGCACTGGCGGGCGTTCGTCTACAACCACCACCAGGACTGGCGGGACCGGTCCACCGACCGGGCGCGCGCCGCGTACGACCACTTCGCCCCACTCGACGGTCGCTTCCGCACCAACGTGGTCGTGCAGGTGAAGTTCGGTCCGGTGGACTTCCAGACCCGTGAACCGGTCTCCCCGGTGATCGCCGCGATGCCGGCGACCCGGATCGCTGTGGAGTTGCAGGTCACCCAGGAGTACACCGGCCAGCAGCGGCACGTCTGCCACCTCGGCCCGTGGTGGAGCGAGGTGCTGCGGTTCGCGCCCTGGGGTCCGGACGGACGGGCGGTGGCGGACGTGGCGGCGGGCGAGTCGGGCGCGGGTGGCGGCCTGGTCGCGGTCGCCAACGTGGGCGACGACCTCTTCTGGACCGGGCACCCGTTGGCGCAGGCCAACCTGTACACGTTCGGCCGGCTGGCCTGGGACCCCCGGCGGGACCCCACTGCCGTCCTCGACGAGTGGATCACGCTGACCTTCCCGCCGTCGGCGACCGCTGACCCGGACCTGGTGCGGCGGACGCTGCACGAGATCATGGGCGACTCCTGGCGCACCTACGAGCGGTACACCGCCCCGCTGGGCGTCGGCTTCATGGTCAACCCCGGCGACCACTACGGCCCCGGCGTCGACGGGTACGAGTACACGCGGTGGGGCACCTACCACTTCGCCGACCGGGACGGTGTCGGTGTGGACCGCACCCGCGCGTCGGGCACCGGTTTCACCGGCCAGTACCCGCCGTACTGGGCGGAGGTGTACGAGTCGCCGGAGACCTGCCCGGACGAGTTGTTGCTCTTCTTCCACCACGTGCCGTACGGGCACGTCCTGCACAGCGGGTCGACAGTCATCCAGCACATCTACGACACCCACTTCGCCGGCGTCGAGGAGGTGGTCGCGATGCGGCGGCGGTGGCGGACCCTGAACGGGATGATCGACCCGGCCGTGTACGAGCGGGTGGCCGAACGCCTCGACGAGCAGGTGCGGTGTGCCACCGAGTGGCGTGACCAGATCAACACGTACTTCCACCGGAAGTCCGGGGTGCCCGACGAGCGAGGTCGGGACATCTACTGACTCGGATCGGAGAGCCTTCGGCACGTTCCGAGAACGTGCCGGAAATTGCTCGCCGGCAGCCGGTGGCGTTGGTCTTCGCCAATGCCAGTCGACGTGCAGGTGAACCCGGAAACCGTTGCGGCGAAAGGTTTCCGGAAGTCTTGACAATCGAGTTGCCTCGATTGAAGCTGACATGGTCACGCGAGCCGCGGTCAAGGTCGGGCGAAGGGCAGTCCTCGACTTAAGTCCCCTTCCACGCGCCTTTTTCGCAAGGGATCGCGCCCATGACACTGAAGACCCGGATGCTTGGCGTCGTCATGGCGGCCGTGACACTGGCCGCCGCCGCGTTGACGTTCGCCGCGCCGGCGTCGGCGGCGACGCTGACGCAGGTGACCAACTTCGGCACCAACCCCACCAACCTGCAGATGCACCTCTACGTCCCGGACCGGGTGGCGTCCCGGCCGGCGATCCTCCTGGCCATGCACTACTGCACTGGCACGGGCCCGGCGTTCCACTCAGGTACGCAGTACGCGTCCCTCGCCGACCGGTACGGGTTCATCGTGATCTACCCGTCCGCGACCCGCAGCAGCAAGTGCTGGGACGTGTACTCGCCCCAGGCGCTACGCCGTGGCGGCGGCAGCGACCCGGTCGGCCTCATGTCGATGGTCGACTACGTGCGGCAGCGGTATTCCGCCGACCCCACGCGGATCTTCGCGACCGGCACCTCGTCCGGGGCGATGATGACGAACGTCATGCTCGGCGTCTACCCGGACGTGTTCGCGGCCGGCGCGTCGTTCGCCGGGGTGCCGTTCGCCTGCTTCGCCACCGGCGGCACCTCCGAGTGGAACAGTCAGTGCGCGAACGGGCAGCTCATCAGGACCGCACAGCAGTGGGGCGACCTGGTCCGCGAGGCGTACCCGGGCTACAGCGGCCAGCGGCCCCGGATGCAGATCTGGCACGGGACCAACGACGACACGTTGCGCTACCCGAACTTCGGTGAGCAGGTCAAGCAGTGGACCAACGTGCACGGGTTGAGCCAGACCCCGACGTACACCGACTCCCCGCAGTCCGGCTACACCCGCACCCGGTACGGCAGCAGCGGCCCGATGGCGCCGGTCGAGGCGATCAGCATGCAGGGCGTCTCGCACAACATCCCGGTCGACGCCGCGCAGGTGATCCGCTTCTTCGGGCTGGACGGCACCGCCCCGCCGACGACGCCGCCTCCGACCACGCCGCCGCCGACGACGCCACCCCCGACGACCCCACCTCCGACCACTCCGCCACCGACGACGCCGCCTCCGAGCGATGGCGCCTGCCGGGTCGGCTACACGGTCAACGCCTGGAACACCGGTCTCACCGCGAGCGTGACCATCACCAACACCGGTTCCGCTGCCGTGAACGGGTGGGCGCTGACCTTCACGCTGCCCAGCGGACAGCGCATCACCAGCGGCTGGAACGCCCAGTACGCCCCGACGAGCGGAGCGGTCACCGCCCGCAACGTCTCCTACAACTCCACCATCGCCCCGAACGCGTCGGTCGAGATCGGCTTCCAGGCCACGCACGAGGGCGGCAGTGGCAAGCCCTCGTCGTTCGCCCTCAACGGTGCCGCCTGTTCGGTGTCCTGACTGTCCTTCCCACCCACCACTGAAGGAGTCGCACGAGATGAGAAGAACCAGATGGAAGGCGGCATCGAGAGCCGCCGTGGCGCTGACCGGCGTGGGCGTCCTCGCCGCTGGCATGGCGCTGTTCATGACGGCACCGGCCGCCGCCGGGACGACACTGGGCGCGTCCGCCGCCGAGAAGGGTCGGTACTTCGGCGCGGCGGTGGCGGCGTACAAGCTGTCCGACTCGGCGTACACCACGATCTTGAACCGTGAGTTCAACTCGGTGACGCCCGAGAACGAGATGAAGATGAACGCGACCGAGCCCCAGCAGGGCCGGTTCAGCTACACCGACGCCGACCGGATCGTCAACCACGCCCGCAGCCAGGGCATGAGCGTGCGGGGTCACACCCTCGCCTGGCACTCGCAGCAACCGGGGTGGATGGAGAGCATGAGCGGCAGCGCGCTGCGCTCGGCGATGCTCAACCACGTCACCCAGGTGGCCACCTACTACCGGGGCAAGATCTACGCGTGGGACGTGGTGAACGAGGCGTTCGCCGACGGCAGCTCCGGCGCCCGTCGCGACTCCAACCTCCAGCGCACCGGCAACGACTGGATCGAGGCGGCGTTCCGGGCGGCGGATGCCGCGGACCCGAACGCGAAGCTCTGCTACAACGACTACAACACCGACAACTGGACCCACGCGAAGACGCAGGCCGTGTACAACATGGTGCGCGACTTCAAGGCGCGTGGTGTGCCGATCGACTGCGTCGGGTTCCAGTCGCACTTCAACAACGACTCCCCGTACGTCAGCAACTACCGCACCACCCTGTCGAGCTTCGCGGC
Organism: Micromonospora sp. NPDC002411; assembly: GCF_053592955.1. NCBI lineage: Bacteria > Bacillati > Actinomycetota > Actinomycetes > Micromonosporales > Micromonosporaceae > Micromonospora > Micromonospora sp. NPDC002411. Next base: position 18,588 of record NZ_JBSFBM010000031.1, read on the forward strand.
GCTCGGTGTGGACGTGCAGATCACCGAGCTGGACATCCAGGGCGCGTCGGCGAACACCTACCGCAGCGTGGTGGAGGACTGCCTCGCCGTCTCGCGCTGCACCGGCATCACGGTGTGGGGCATCCGGGACAGCGACTCGTGGCGCTCCAACCAGACCCCACTGCTGTTCAACAGCAACGGCTCGAAGAAGCCGGCGTACGACGCGGTGCTCGCCGCGCTGAACAACGGCACCACGCCGACGGATCCGCCGCCCACCACCACGCCGCCGCCGACCGACCCGCCGCCCACGACCCCGCCCCCGGGCACTGGTGCCTGCACCGCGACGGTGTCGGTGAACCAGTGGACAGGTGGTTTCGTGGCGAACGTGCGGGTGACCGCCGGCTCGTCCGCGCTCAACGGCTGGACGGTGACGATCGCGCTGCCATCGGGCGCGACGGTCACCAACGCGTGGAGCGCCGACCGCAGCGGTAACACCGGCACCACGAACTGGCGCAACGTGGCCTACAACGGTCAGGTCGGCGCCGGGCAGTCCACCGAGTTCGGGTTCCAGGCCAACGGCACCGCCGGCAGCCTGAGCCCCACCTGCTCCGCAGGCTGACGAACCACCGCCGGTGGGGGCGGTCCCCGCCCCGCACCGGCCCCCTCTGCCCCACCCCGCCCCACCCCCGAGCGGTGATCAAGAGGTTTGCGTCACGACACGCCGTGGGCGCTGACCGAAACCTCTTGATCACCGGGGGTGGGGCGGGTGGGGAGAGGTCAGTCGCCGGAGAAGCCCCAGAAGTAGATCTCCTCCGGTGTGCCGTGGGCGTCGTGCAGGACCGCGCAGCGGCCGAACCACCTCTGCTCGGCGAGGTCTTCGATCGCGGCGAGGTGCTCGCGGGTGAGCCGCTCGGTGCCGGCGCGTTGCAGCGCCTCGGCGGCGCTCACCGGCTCGACAGTGCCGAAGTCGGGTGTTTCGCCCTCGTCCAGGACGCGGTAGACGTCAAGGATGGAGTGGGTGCCCGACTCCTGCACCCATTCGTCGTCGAACAGCTCCTTCATGGTGGCGGGACGGTTCGGATAGTCACTCGCCGAGCTGGGAATCTCGCCTCGGGCCCACCAGTACCGTCCCTCGGCGAAGACCTCGTCCCGCAGGGCGTCCAACGCCGCGTCCAGGTCTGGTTGGTACGCGACGAAGTAGCTCCACCCGGATGCGCCCACCGCTGCCTCTTTTCTCCATGCGTCACCAGTCTCGGCACGATAGAGGACAGCACCGACATCGCGGCCCAGCAGCCGAGTTGGCTGGTGGCTAACCGTCGATGCGGGTGATGTTGCGGATCTTGTTGGCGGCGTCCAGGGCGGCCACCTTGTACGCCTCGGCGAGCGTCGGATAGTTGAACACCGCGTCGATCAGGTAGTCGACAGTGCCGCCGCAGCCCATCACCGCCTGCCCGATGTGGACGATCTCGGTGGCGGCGGTGCCGAACACGTGCACCCCGAGCAGCCGGCCGTCGGCGGGGGAGACGAGCAGCTTGAGCATGCCGTACGAGTCGCCGACGATCTGGCCACGGGCCAGCTCCCGGTAACGCGCGATGCCCACCTCGAACGGCGTCGAGCTCTCGGTGAGCTGCGCCTCGGTCTGCCCGACGAAGCTGATCTCCGGGATCGTGTAGATGCCGATCGGTTGCAGGCCGTGCATCTCCCGGACCGGCTCGCCGCAGGCGTGCTGCGCGGCCAGCCGACCCTGCTCCATCGAGGTCGACGCCAGGGCGGGGAAGCCGATCACGTCGCCGACCGCGTAGATGTTGTCCACTGTCGTGCGGTAGTTGGCGTCCACAGCGATCCGGCCGCGCCGGTCCGCCTCCAGCCCTGCCGCATCGAGCGCCAGGTCGTCGGTCTGGCCCTGCCGGCCGGCGGAGTACATCACCGTGTCCGCGACGATCTTCTTGCCGCTCTTGAGGATGCACAGCGCGGCGGTCTGGTGCTTCTCCACGGCGGCGACCTCCTCGCCGAAGCGGAACGCCACGGACAGGTCGCGCAGGTGGTACTTCAGCGACTCGACGATCTCCTCGTCGCAGAAGTCGAGCATCCGCTCGCGCCGTTCGACGACCGTCACCTTGGTGCCCAGGGCGGCGAACATCGAGGCGTACTCCATGCCGATCACGCCGGCGCCGACAACGACCATGCTGCGGGGTACGGCCTGGAGGTTGATGACGCCGTCGGAGTCCACGATCGTGCGGTCGTCGAAGTCGACGCTGTCCGGGCGGGCCGGGCGGGTGCCCGCCGCAATGACGATCTTGTCGAAGGTCACCTTGGACTCCCGCCCGGACCCGCCGTCGACCCAGATCGAGTGCGCGTCCGCGAACCGGCCGGTGCCGGTGATCATCGCGACGCGATTGCGGGCGAGCTGGTTGCGGATGACGTCGGTCTGCCGGGTGATGACGTGCTGGGTTCGGGCGGCCAGGTCGCTGACCGTGATCTCGTCCTTGACCCGGTAGCTGCTGCCGTACAGGTCACGTTGGCTCAGGCCGGTCAGGTAGAGCACGGCCTCACGCAACGTCTTGGACGGGACCGTGCCGGTGTTGATGCACACCCCGCCGATCATGTCGCGACGGTCCACGATGCCGACCCGCCTGCCGAGCTTGGCGGCGGCGATCGCCGCCTTCTGACCGCTGGGACCGGACCCCAGCACCACCAGGTCGTAGTCATACATATTGGCTAGCGTCGCAAGATGTCGCGGCGCGCGCCAGACCCCGTACGCGAGCGTTACTCGTCTGCCACCACGCAGAGGCCGCCGTTGAGCGTGACCTCCTGCGGCAGTTGCGTGCCGGAGGCGACGAGGCCGAGCGAGACGCTGCCGCCGGGCGGGATCACCGCGTTGCGACCGGTGTTGCCCACCCGCAGGTAGCTGTTGTTGGGACGGTCGATGACCTTCGCGCCCCAGATGCCGTGGACCTGCTGGCTGGCCCAGAACCGCCACGTCATCGTCCACCCGTCGACCGCAGTGGTGCCGGTGTTCTTGACGGTCAGGTGCGCCACGAAGCCGTCGACCACTGCCGCACGACGGACCGGACCTCGCAGCTCGGCGGCGGTGGCAGGGTGGTGACGGTGATCGGCGCGGACAGCGGGGACAAGAGTCCGACCTCGTCGCGGGCGCGCACCACGAAGGTGTACGTGGTGTTCGGCGTCAACCCGCTGATCTGGGCACTGTTGACGGGCGGGTACTGGGAAACGTCGCGGACCACTGTGAGAGCGCCGCCGGCGTCCACCCGGAACACCTCGTACCGTTCGAGCACCACGTTGTCCACCGAGTGCGCCCATCGCAGCCGGACCACCGTGGCGGTGACGTCGAACGCCACCGGTTGACCCGGCGCGCCCGGCGGTTGGTCGTCCCCCGGTGGCATGGTCAACCGCAGGGGCCCGCTCGACGGTGAGCCGTTGCCGGCCGCGTCCAGCGCCGACACGAAGAAGGTGTACGTGCGCGACGGCCGCAGGCCGGTGATCCGAATGCTGTTGGTATCGGTCGACCAGGTCAGGCCGTTGTCCTCGAACTGCGCGGAGACCGGGTAACGGACCACCCCCACGTTGTCGATGGAGGCAGCCCAGGTCAGCTCGACCCAGGTGGTGTCGATGGCGGCGACGGTGATCGGGCCGGGGGCGGTGGGGCGCTCGGTGTCGTCGGCGACCGCGTACGCCGGGGTCGCGCCCGTCGCCAATACTGCCGCCGTGAGCGCGCAGGCGGCCAGTGCGGCAGCCCTGGATCGGACGCCGCGCATCTGATGAACGCGCATGACGATTGCCTCGCTTCCGGGTGACCGCAGCGGACCAGTCATCGACTGAAGACGATGTTAGGCCAGTGGCTCTCGCGCCGTTGTCCCCTCAGCCGACGAGGCGGCGTTCCCAGGCCCAGGCGGCGATCTCCACCCGGTTGCGGGCGGTGAGCTTCATCTGCACGCTGGCCAGGTGGGTCTTGACCGTGCCGACGGCGATGAAGAGCCGAGCAGCGATCTCGGCGTTGGTCAGCCCTCGGGCGACGAGCTTCACCACGTCGAGTTCCCGTGGGGACAGCGCGGCGTCGTCGTAGGCCGGGGTGGGGGAGCTGAGGTGCTCCAACAGCCGGACCGTGATGGACGGGCTGATCAACGCGTCACCGGAGACGGCCGCGCGTACCGCCTCGACGAGCAGGGCCGGGCCGGAGTCCTTGAGCAGAAAGCCGCACGCGCCGTTGGAGAGCGCGGTGTGCACATACTCGTCGAGGTCGAAGGTCGTCACGACGACCACCCGGATCGGGTCGGCGACGCCCGGCCCGGCGAGCAGTCGCAGTGCCTCGAGGCCGTCGAGGCGGGGCATCCGGATGTCCAGCAGCACCACGTCCGGGCGGAGCCGTCGGGCCAGTTCCACGGCGACGACCCCGTCGGCGGCCTCGCCGACAACTGTCATGTCCGCCTGCGCCCCGATGATCATCCCGAAGCCCGTGCGGACCATCGCCTGGTCGTCGGCGATCAGCACCCGGATCATCGACCCACCTGCAACGGGAACGCGGCGTCGAGCACCCAACCACCGGCGACGCCAGGTCCGGCGGTGATCGTGCCACCGAGGGCTCGTACCCGTTCGGTGAGGCCGATCAGGCCGAAGCCGTGCCCCCGCGCCGGGGCGGTGCGCGGCGACGCGCCGTCGTCGGCCACCCGGACCAACAACCAGTCGGGGGTACGACGCACTGCCACGTCCACCGACCGGGCGTCCGGCGCGTGCTGGCGGGTGTTGGTCAGCCCCTCCATCACCACCCGGTACGCCGAGGTCGAGACCTCCACCGGCAACCCGTCCAGGTCACCGTCGAGGTGCAGCCGTGCCGGCGCGTTCGCCGTGCCGTTGAACCCCGTCACCAGCGGCGCCAGCTCGGTCACCCCGGCGAGTGGGGCCAGTGGGGCGTCCGGCGGGGCGTCGGGATTGCGCAGGACGCCGACCATCCGCCGCATCGAGGCCATCGTCTCCGCGCCGGCCCGCTCGATCTGCTCCAGGGCGACGATGACCCGACGTGGGTCCTGCTCGGCGACGAACCGTGCGCCCTGCGCCTGCACCACGATGCCGGTGACGTGGTGGGCGATGAAGTCGTGCAGGTCCCGGGCGAACTCCGCGCGCTGCTCGGCCCGCACCAGTGCGATCGCCCGCTCCCGACCGGCGGCCACGATCCGCAGGTAGAGCCCCACCCCGGCGGCGCCGGCCGCGGCGATCACCTGGAGCAGGCCGAAGATCACCAGTAGGTTCTCGGTGCCGACGCGCAGCGGCAACGCGGCGACGGCGAGGCCAGCCGCCACCGCCGCCCACGGGGCGAGCCGAGGCGCGCCCCACCGGGTCACCACGAAGACCACCCCGAGCAGCCCGGCCGACTCGGCGAGACCCCAACTGCCGCCGATCAGGTAGCTGCCGTCGGAGAGGACGACGATCGCGGCGGTCACGGCCAGTGAGGCGCAGGAGAGCGCCAGCGCGGCCCACGGCAGCAGGCGGGAACCCAGCCGGTGCACCGGCAACCAGAGCGGCACGGTGGCCACCGCCAGCCCCATCCGCACCACCAGAAGTACGAGGGCGGCCAGGCTCTCGGGCACGCCGAACCGTAGGTCGAAGACCGCGAGCAGGCCGATGGCCACCAGGCCGGCGGCCTGGGCCAGGCGTACCCACAGACGTCGAAGATCAGGCGTGCTCATGATGACCCAGCGTAGCCAGCCCTGTGGGGTCGGCAGATCGGCCGAAAGGCAGACCCGGCGCCGGCGATACCCGGCCCCGGGCCGATGTGCCGACCCGGCGACGGCGGCGAGGCTTCCGGCTGTCACATCGCAGCCACTGGAGGAACAATGACAACCCACGCCCCGCCGGGAACCAGCCACGCCGCGGTCGCCGCGGTCGACCTGGTGAAGGTGTACGGCAGCGGCGACACCGCGGTACGTGCCCTGGACGGCGTGTCGGTCGGCTTCGGTCGCGCCGAGTTCACCGCGATCATGGGTTCGTCCGGGTCCGGCAAGTCGACACTGATGCACTGCCTCGCCGGCCTCGACACCGCCACCTCGGGACGTGTCCTGCTCGGCGGAACCGAGCTGACCGGTCAGTCGGACCGGACGTTGACCCGGGTACGACGGGAGCGGATCGGGTTCGTCTTCCAGTCCTTCAACCTGCTGCCGCAGCTCACCGCCGCGCAGAACATCACCCTGCCGCTGGACCTCAGCGGCCGTCAGCCCGACGCCGAGCTGCTGGCCCGCCTGGTCGACGAGTTGGGGCTCGCGCAGCGGCTGGGTCACCGGCCCAGTGAGCTGTCCGGCGGCCAGCAGCAGCGCGTCGCGCTGGCCCGGGCCCTGGTGGCGCGGCCCGAGGTGGTCTTCGCCGACGAGCCGACCGGCAACCTCGACTCCCGCTCCGGCGCGGAGGTGCTCACCATCCTGCGCGACTCGGTACGCGACCTCGGTCAGACCGTCGTCATGGTCACCCACGATCCGATCGCCGCCGCGTACGCCGACCGGGTGGTGCTGCTCGCCGACGGGCGGATCGCCGGGGAGATCGACAAGCCGGACCAGGTGTCGGTCACCGACGCGCTGCGTGACCTGGCGGCCCGCGCATGAGAGCGACGGTGTTGCGTACCCAGACGAGCGCCGCGGCCCGGCGGCCCGGTCGACTGATCCTGACCGGTCTGGCGATCCTGGTCGCGTCGTTCGTCGTCTTCGGCACCGTGCTGGTGCAGCAGATCACCGAACGCACCGTGCGGGACAACCTCAGCGGCACCCCCGCCGCCACCGACCTGGTGATCGGCAGCACCGACGTGCCGCCACCCACTGTGCGGGACGTACCGGCGATCCGTGCGGTGCCCGGCGTGGCCGAGGCGGTGGCCCGGGTGTCGACCGGGGTCTCGATCGGTCAGGGGTACCTCAACCTGCAGGCCGACCCGGGCACCGGCCCGTTGAGCACGATCCGGGTCATCGAGGGTAGGTACCCGGAGCAGCCCGGCGAGATCGCGATCACCCCGCGGACCGCCGAGCGGCTCGGGCTCTCGGTCGGCACGACGACCACCGGCACGGGCGGTGAACTCACCACGCCCACCCGGCTCACCGTCACCGGCGTGGTCGACGCCGACGCCGACGCCGGGTACGACGCGTACGCCCCGGAGAGCGTCGTTATCTCCTGGGCGCGCCTGACCGCCGTCGAGCGGGTCGACGTGCGCGTGGTTCCCGGTACCTCGGCGGAGGTGGTCCGCCAACGGGTGACCGCGGCGGTCGCCGGCCAGCCGATCAGCACCGGCGCGGAGGTGCGCCAGGCGGAGGCCAACGCGGCAGCCGAAGAGGTCGGGAAGCTCTTCATCCTGGTCGGCATCTTCGTCTCGATCGCTATCGTCGCGGCGGCGCTGGTGGTCACCTCGACCTTCCGAATCGTCTTCGCCCAGCGGATGCGGCAACTCGCGCTGCTGCGGGCGGTCGGTGCCAACCGGGGCACCCTGGTGGGGGCGCTGACCGCCGAGGGGGCCCTGACCGGGCTGGTCGCCGGTGTCGTCGGGGTCGGCAGCGCCCTCGCCCTCGGGTACGCGCTGCCGGCGATCCTGCGCGCGTCCGGCACGGCGGTCTCCTCGCCGGGCCTACCACTGGCGATGGCGGTGTCGGTGGTGGTCGGCGCGATTGTGGTCACCGTGCTGGCAGTCCTGGCGCCGGCGTTCTCGGCCGCCCGGGTCTCCCCGCTGGAGGCGCTGCGGGCGGCGAGCACCACCGCCGGCCGTCGTGGCGTCGGTGTGCCGCGCCTGGTCTCCGGGCTGCTCCTGGCCGCCGGCGCCGTGCTGGCCGCGATCGGGACGATCAGTCAGCTGCCGAAGCCGGAGCAGTTGAACTACGACCCGACTCTGCCGCTGCTCCTGCTGGTCGCGTCGGGCGGGTTGGCGTTCTTCGCGCTGGTGGCGCTCGGGCCGCTGCTGGTGCGGCCGGTGCTGGCCGTGGTGGGTTGGCCGCTGCGTCAGCTCGGGCCACTCGGGCGGATGGCGGTCGGTGGGATCGGCGGTGCGCCGCGCCGGGCGGCAGCGGTCTCCGTCGTGGTCGCGCTCGGCGTGACACTGATCTCCGGGGTGGTCATCGGCGGTGCGTCGCTCCAGGTCCTCACCGACCGCGAGATGGCGTTGTCCGCGCCGACCGACTTCGAGGTCACCAGCAACGAGGGGACCCTGCCGGCGGGTGTCGTCACTCGGGCCGAGGCGGAGCGCGCGGCGCTGGCTCGGGTGGTCCCGTACCGGCGGCTCGACGACGTCACACTGCTACGCGGCTCGGACAGGCTCGGGAATGTCGATTCCGGCTACCCGACCAACGACCTGGATCTGGCGGCGTTGCCGACCACCGGGGAACTGGACGTGGCACAGGGCTCGCTGGCCGAGCGTGGCCCGGGGCGGATCGTGGTCAACAGTTGGGTGGCCCGGGACGCGGGTCTGCGGGCCGGTGACACCGTCGCGCTCGCCCGCGACGGACGCACTGTCGACGTGCGAGTGGCAGCGGTCCTGCCCGGTGACGGCCCGCTGCATGCCGGCATCCTGGCCGATCGGGCCGACCTCGACCGACTCGGCGCGCCAACGGCGTACACCGGTCTACTGGCCGACGCGGCTGTTGCCGTCGAGGACGGCCGTACCGCCGGTGTGCGGGCGCTGCGGCAGGCGATCGGGGGTGCCGACGGGGTGGGCCTCGCGGTGCTCGCCGACGAACGGGACCGCAACGACGCCCTGGTGCGCACCCTGGTCTGGATCGCTGTCGGTCTGGTCGGCCTGACCGTGCTGATCGCTGTCGTCGGCGTGGGTTCCACGACCGCGCTGTCCGTGGTGGAGCGCATCCGCGAGTCCGGCCTGCTCCGGGCCATCGGCCTCTCCCGAACCGGCCTGCGGACCATGCTGACTGTCGAGTCCGGCCTCTACGGGGTGATCGGAGCCACCATCGGTCTGCTGATCGGCGTCCCGTACGGCTGGTTGGCGATCCGGACCCTCGGGGTCAACGCGCCGCTGACCGTGCCGGTGCTGCCGCTGGTCGGGCTCTTCGTGGCACTGGTCGGGCTGACCGCGCTGGCCGGAGTGCTGCCGGCCCGCCGGGCGTCGCGGGTCAGCCCGGTGGCGGCCCTGGGAGCCGACGGCTGAACGCGACCACGGGTCGGCGTCGAGTGCTCGGCGCCGACCCGTGGTCGTACGGTCAGTTCGGGTTGTTGGCGTGGGTCAGCGTCTCCCAGGCGACGAAGAGGTTGTTGCTGCCGGCCGGTCGTTGTTGAGACGTGAGGGTCTGGGTGTTGGTCATGACGTTGCCCAGCCGGGTGCTCATCGCGTTGAAGCCGACCTCGGTGATCGGGCCGAGGCCCCGGGTGAGGCTGCCGCCGCAGAGCCAGGAGGGCGCCGCCTCGCCGAGCTGGTAGCGGGAGTGGAAGCCGAGCGCCTGCCGCAGCCGCTCACCGACCTGCGGGTACAGGTCCCGCCCCTGGATCCGTGAGGTTTCCGCGACGTGCGAGATGGCGGAGATCCCGTACCCGGTGTGGACGAAGTCGCGGCAGGTCTCCTGGGCGAGGCCGGCGACGAAGGTGGACTGGCCCTGCCAGTAGCCGATGATCTCGGAGCTGGTGTCCAGGCCGCTGCCGGGCACCGTGTACGGCAACGCGCCGTCGCTGGGCAGGTAGACGAAGGCCCGGGTGCGGTTGAGGAAGCGGGTCACCGCGGCGTCGTAGGCGCTGCGGTCCTCCAGGAAGACGGCGATGCCGACGGCCGCCTCCATCATCGTCAGTTCCCAGTTGCCGTTGCTGTTCGAGCCGTTGCGCACCACCGGCAGGTAGACGTTGCGCAGCATGGTGGCGAACCGGTTGGCGTTCGGCCAGCTCGTGTAGGTGTACTTGATGATCTCGGCGGCGCGGGGCCAGACCGAGGCCGCCCAGCCGGTCTGCAACGGGGCGTTGCTGCCGGTGTGCGACGTGATGGTGGCCGACCACGCGTCCATGATCTGGATCGACTTCTGCGCGTACCGGGCGTCTCCGGTGAGGTACCAGGCGAGGGCGTCGGTGTACGCGGCGATCGCGTCCTCCCGCTCGTCGGTGCAGCCGTTGTTGGGGTTGGAGTAGGACCCGCACTCGACCACCGCCCGAGGTGCCGGCGTCCGCGAGAGGGAGGCGTACCGGCTGCCCATCATCTGGTTGTAGGCCGAGGCCCACGGCTGCGCGCCGGCCTGCACCCGACCGCGTACGAAGTCGAGCTGTCCCCGGCTGACCAGCACGCCGGGGTGGGTGAATCCACTCGACGGCGGTGGTGTGGTGCCACCGGTGGGCAGCGTCCAGGTCTGGTTGGCGGTGCCGGTGCAGCTCCAGATCTGCAGCGGAGTGCCGTCGGCGGAGCTGGTACCCGTCGCGTCGAGGCACTTGCCGGAGGTGGGGTTGACCAGCTGCCCGGCGCTCGCGGACCACTGCTGCGCCCCGGTGCCGTTGCAGTCGTAGATCTGTGCGCGCGCGCCGTTCGCGGTGCTGCCGGCGGCGATGTCGAGGCACTTGCCCAGTGCCCTGATCGTGCCGTCGTCGCCCACCGTCCACTGTTGCGCCGTCGAGCCGTTGCAGGTGTAGAGCTGGATCGCTGTGGTGTTGGCCGGGTTCGCCGCGGCCACGTCGACGCACTTGCCGCCGTATCCGGTGATGGCGCCGGTCGCGGCGGCTGCCGCGGGTGGCGCGCCGACGGCCAGTGCGGCCGGTACGGCGAGCACGACCACGGCGAGCGCGGAGGTCAGGCGGATGCGGGGGAGGGCTCCGGCCAGTCGTCGTGTCATCTCGTCGTCCTCCAGGTGCCACAGCATTTGTAAAGTGTGTTAATTATTACAGCGTCGCTCATCGATATCAATGTCCTGCCACCGGCGGTCGCCCCCGCGCGAACGCGACGACCCCCGGCGCGCTCGCGCCGGGGGTCGTTCGGAACAGGGGTGTCAGCGCAGGCCAGGCACGTCGATCACGATCAGCTCCGTGTCGTCCGGACGCCCCGGGATGCGACCGTCGTTGCCCGGGAAGTTGTTGTCGTTGGCCACCAGCACCCGGTCACCGCCGAGCGGCAGCACCGACTCGACCGACTGCAACGGGAACGAGAAGAGCGGGCCGACGCCATACTCGCCCGGGCGGGCCGGGGTGGAGACACCCTTCGGGTCGGCCACGCGCATCAGGTCGACCACCGTGCGCCGCGGCAGGTAGCCGTCCGCGCCCACCTCGTCCAGATCGGTCACGACCAGACGCTTGACCACCGACTGCTGGCCCATGCCGTTGTCCCGCTCGATCAGCAGCAGCCGGTGACCGTCGAGCACCGCCGCGTCCCCGACCAGCAGGGACGGGTCGTCCACCCGGAACGACCAGGTGCGGTTGGTGTACCGGTTGTGCCGCACGTCGAACTCGTAGACCACCCGGCGGCGCTGGTCCGGGTCGTTGACCCGGGCGCCCTCCAGGATCGGGTAGAGCGTCCAGCCGTCCGCGCTGGTCGCCATCGCCTCGAAACCGTTGCTGGCACGAAGGGTCGGCGTCTCGCCCGGGGCGAGATCCGGCGACTGCGGAGACCTGGTGCCGTCCGGCAGCGGGATCGGCGCCTGCAGCACCTTGCCGGTCCGGTCGGTGCGCACCAGGTACGGGCCGAACTCGTCGCCGATCCACAGGTCGCCCCGCGCGTCGCGGGCCAGCGACTCGATGTCGAAGTCCGCGCCGGTCAGCAGACGGTCCCGGGTGTCGCCGTTGACGATCGGGAACGGCACCCTGCGGTCGGGGTCGCGGAAACTGATGTGCCCACGGACCGTCACGCCGTGACGCTGGTAGTTCGGTTCGATCTCGTACGCCCGCAGCAGGAAGTCGGCCGAGTTGGTCTTCGCCCCGAACCCGTTGTCCGGCATGGCGAGCAGCCGCCGGCCGGAACTGTCACCCGGCTGGGCCGGGATCACCGCGGAGAAGCCGGGAATGGGCTGGCCGGGAAAGGGCGCGGTGATCCCGTTGACCGGGGTCGTGGCGAGCTGGGTGCCGGAGACCGGGCCCGGCTGGTACGCGGTCGCCGACAGCAGCGCCCGGTCCCGCAACGTCACCTCGGGACGCAGGTTCACCGACAGCGCGTACACCCGGGTGGTCTGGGTGGCGCTGCCGTTGTCGTCGCTGATCAGGTACAGCTCGCGGCGACCGCCCGGCAGGTCGCGGCCGAGCGCGGCACCCTCGATGTTGTCCAGCAACGGGTTGGGCTGCGGTTGCTTCGTGGTCGCGCCGGACGGCGGGCAGTCGGCGATGTCGACCAGCAACTCCTTGCCCAGCCAGGAGCGCGGGTCGGTCGTGGTCGACAGGGACGCGACGGCGGACACGTCGGGTGCGCCGGTCGCCGAGACCCGGTACACCCGGACGGTGTTGCCCACCCCGGTTGTGAAGCCCCGCTCCACCGAGAGCAGTTGGTCGTCGCCGAGCGCGATCAGCTCGACCAGGCCGAGGTTCGGGTCGGTCCGGTAGGCGTACTGGGCGGTCGGGGCGTACCCGCCGCCCGCACGGCCGTCGTACCGGATGATCCGCTGCCGGCCACGGCCCTCGGCGTCGCGGCCGTCCGCCGCGAGCGGGCCCTCCATCCCGGCGTAGAGCACCCGGTGGTCCCCGGTGGCGGTCAGCGCCTCGAAGGTCTGGTTGACGGTTGCCTCGCCGGCCGGGGCGACCTGGAAGCGGGCCGGCACCGGCAGCGAGCCGATCTCCCGGCCGTCGGAGAGCCGGAACCGGCGGATCGAGGGCTCCCGCTCCGAGCTGGCCAGGACGGTGTCCCCACCGCGTTCGGCGACGAGCCCCTCGCCGTCGAAGTCGGCCCCGGTGTACGGCGTGCCGTCGGGCCGGGTGAGCACTGTGACGTCACGGACACCGACGTCCACGCCGCGCCGTCCGGTGTCCAGGCCCAGCTCGTAGACGCGGGCCGGAGTGGTGCCGATGTTGTCCACCAGCGCGAGGGCACGCCCGGGGCGGGCGAACGACAACGCGGACAGGCCGGCCACCGGAGTGCCCCGGAAGGTGGTCTTGTCGAGAGCGTCGGAGAAACCGAGCAGCGAGGCGTCCGGCGCGCAGCTCGCGCCCGTACCCGGGTGCCCCGGGGTCGGGT
>NZ_JBSFBM010000032.1:0-31219 GCF_053592955.1 Micromonospora sp. NPDC002411
CAGCGGTTCGCCGATCTCGGTGTGGATGTGCAGATCACCGAGCTGGACGTGATGACCGGTGGCAACCAGGCCAACATCTACGGCGCCGTCACCCGGGCCTGCATGAACGTGTCCCGCTGCACCGGTATCACGGTGTGGGGTGTGCGCGACTGCGACTCGTGGCGTGGTTCGGACAACGCGCTGCTGTTCGACTGCAACGGCAACAAGAAGGCCGCGTACACCAACGTCCTGAACGCCCTCAACGCCGGCACGGGCACCCCGACCACGCCCCCGCCGACCAGCCCGCCGCCCACCGACCCGCCGCCCACCACCCCGCCGCCGACCACGGGCGGATGCTCGGCGTCGGTGTCGCTGAACTCGTGGAACGGCGGGTTCGTGGCCACCGTGAAGGTGACCGCAGGCTCAGCCGGCACGAACGGGTGGAACGTCAGCGTCACCCTCCCGAGTGGCGCCAGCGTCACCAACACCTGGAGCGCGACGGCCAGCGGCTCCAGCGGCACGGTGCGATTCGCCAACGTGGACTACAACGGCCGGCTCACCGCGGGGCAGGTCGCCGAGTTCGGCTTCCAGGGCACGGGCAGCGGGACCGGCATGACGCCCACCTGCACCGCCTCCTGACCCTTCGAGCGCACACGACGGCCGGTGTGGAGGATGGTTCTCCACACCGGCCGTCGTACGCAGCGGGTCGGTCAGGAGTACGGGAGCCGCAGCACCGACTGGTTGCCGAGGCCAATGGTGCTGGGGTTGTTGCCGATCGCCGACCACACCTCAACCCGGACCCTGCCGTTGCTCAACGCGCCCAACGTGCCGGTGGCCGAGGCTAGGCCGGCGCCCTGGGTGTAGTGCTCGTAGCCCGAGACCGGATCGGTGGCGAAGTAGCGCCACGTCTCCACCCGGTCCCAACTGCCGTTGCCGGTGAGGTCGTAGGAGACCCGCACCTGCACGCCGTTGCCGACCGCCGTCCCCGCGTCCACGAACAGGTCGAACGTCGTCTGCCCACCGGAGTAGGCGAGGTTGAGGCCCGTCGCCGTGAAGACCTGCGCGTTGGTGGGCGTACCGTCGTGGTTGCCGTTGGCCGCCGCGACGGTCGTCGTGGCCGCGCTACCGGCGGCACCCAACCCGCCCCCGGGCAGCAGGTACCGCGTCGGACCGCCGGTGGACGGCGGCGGAGTCGTCGTCGGCGGCGGGGTGGTCGTCGGTGGGGGATCCGTCGGCGTCGTCGGGGGTACGCCGCCGGCCGCGTTACCGCCACTCCAGGTGTACGCCCCGGTGGTGGCCGTCTTACCGGCGCCCACGCTCAGCGTGGTGCCGTTGGAGAACGTCACGGTGATCGGGCTGGCGGTCGGGTTCGACGCCACGTAGGTGCGGGCGCCGTTGCGGGAGAAGACCGCCGACAGTGGATGGTTGCCGGTCACCGTCGTGTCGACGGTGCCCAGCGCCGCGAGGTTGCGGATCCAGTGGAAGGTGTGCGCTCGGCTCTCGCCCTCCTCCGGCGTGTAGCCGGGGTTCGCGCGGAGGTTCGCCAGCGCCGCGTCGGGGTCACCGAGGGCCTGGAACTGCCAGAGGATGTCCTGCCACACCGTCGGTTGCCCGCCATTGTTGCGGACCAGTTCGGCGTAGTTGGTCCGCACGTACGCCGGGTTGTTGCCCAGGTACAGGTGCCCGCCGGTGACCGGCAGCAGGTTGATGCCCTGGATCATCTCCGGTTCGGCGCTGAACCAGGTGGCGTACGCGCCGCCGCTGCCCCAGACCATGCCGACGGTGGAGTGCCCGAAGGCGGCGGGGAAGTTCTGGTCGCTGACGTCGAACCAGTACTCCTGGATCGCCGCGGCCTGGGTGGTGTAGAGGAAGACGCCGGCGTCGCGGACGGCGGTGTCACCAGTCGTCTGCCCCCACTGGATCAGGGCGCTGGCGAAGTTCATCCCCTCCGACGAGGACTCCTGATTGTTGCCGGAGCCGAAGGAGCCGTGCCCGGACGCCCAGTCGTGGCCGGCGTAGATGTCGAAGTCCCGCAGGTACGGGAAGCGGGTGTCGTCGCGGCGGTAGTTGTTGGCGTCGCGGATCAGCAGGTCGACCATGCCGCCGTAGCGGCTGGTGGCCGCCCAGGTCGGGTCGAACTTGGCCAGGGTCGCCGCGGCGGCGATGTAGTAGCCGTAGTGGAAGTGGTGGTCGTTGAGCTCCTGGTCGGACCCGTACGACGCGGGGTAGCCGATCAGGGTGCCCCAGTTGTTGTCGTAGTAGAAGACCCGGCTGGTCTTGCCGCTGGACGCGGTGAACCAGTCGGTGAGGGTGCTGCGGATCGCGTTCAACGCGCTGTCGCGCGTCGCGGTGTCGTTGACCTGGTCGGCGATCTCGGCGATCCGGGCGGCCCGACCGAGCCCCTTGCCGGTCCAGTAGGTGTCGTTGCCGCGTTGGTCCATCGGGTTGCCGCGAACGGCCGCCAGTTGGCTGGTGAGCGTCGCCAGGTCACTCCCGCTGCCGTCGCCGACGGCCGGCAACTCCGGCAGGATGCCCTGGAACTTCATCGCGGTGCGGAACTGGTTGACGCCGGTCAGCACCTTCATCCGGCCGCGCGCCGACGGGTAGGTCGGGGTGATCGCGGTGGATCCGCTGAGCGACTTCCACTGGTGCGGGTAGAGGCTGACCACGGTCTGCGTGGCGGTGCCCTCCCGGGCGGTGGTGGTGAACGCGTACGTGGTGGTGAGACCACTCGTCGCCGGGTTGTACGAGTACGAGACCTGGGTGCCGGTCACGTGGGCGTGCGCGTACTGGCCGTAGGTCGCGGCCAGGCTGGCGCGCTCCGATGCGCTTGACGTCGGCGGCAGGAGGGCGATGGAGAAGTATCCCCGACCGGCCAACGTGGACGAGATCCGGCCGGATGCGACCGTCCAGCTCGCGCCGCTCGGGGCGTACCCGACGTAGTCGTGGCCGCTGACCTGGAAGCCGATGGTGGCGCCGCTGTTGGACCAGACGTCCGGGGTGCCGGCGGTGCTGATCGACGCGTCGCCGCCGGTGGCCTGGAAGTACGCGAAGGGCAGACCGTGGCCGATGGTGGCGCGCAGGGTGCGGGTGCCGTCGCTCCAGTGCGGGCTGACCGTCCAGTCCGTCCAGCCGTCCACCTTGACCTGCGGTGCGGCGAGTCCGGCGACGCCGACCCGGATGTCCTGCACGTACGGGTAGTGGAACTCCCCGACGCCGGTCGCGGTGCCGCTGATGGCGGGTGTGGAGTTCGCGGAGAAGCCCAACCCGTCGGTGAAGGTGTCGTACGAGATCGGGTGGGCGTGCAGGGGCTCGCTGAAGGAGCAGTCGGTGCGCTTCCACAGCAGCGAGGACCACCAGTCGTTGGTGGGTATCGGGCCGGTGGGCGCGTTGGCGGTGGCGAACTGACGGGGGTTGCTGGACATCGCGCCGCACCCGCTCGGGAGCGGGCCGACCGGTGTGGTGGTGTAGCTGCCGGCGCCGACGGGTGCGGCCTCGGCCGCGCGGGTGACGGGGATCGCGAGGCCGCCGACGACCAGGGCCAACGCGGTAACGGCGGCCAGGGCCCATCGGCGGTGGGGGACGGGAGGTTTCATGGTGCCTCCATCGCGCGCCGGGTGTGGCCGTTTCCGGGTCCGACGCGGTGCGTCTGAATTGGGGGGAAGGTCGGGTGAGAGAGCGCTCTCACGGCCACGGTAGTGGAGCACCGAGATTCCCGTCAATGTGTCCGTCCGGTTGCGTGCGGATGTCGTCAGGCGTCGGCGCCCTGGACGCCGCCCCGCAACGCCTCGGGTACGCGCATCCGCCACGCGTCCGTCACCAGCTCGCCCAGGCGCTCCAGGTCGATCTGCGCCAGGCGCAGCAGCACCAGGGGCAGCCCGTCGTACCCGGGGGTGGTGAAGAAGACGTCCGGCTCGCCGAGCAGGAGAGCCTGCTTCTCCGCCTCGTCCCCGACGTACAGCACCGCGATGTCGAGTCGGATCACCCGCGGCTTGCCCGGTACACGCTCCGGATAGGACCAGACGAAGCCCTTGTCGGCCACCCGGAAGTCGAACCCGTCGCTGGGGATCTCCACCGTGTGCGGCAGGGCCAACGCCACCCGGCGTACGTCCTCCGCGTCAACCACCGTGCCCCCTCGTGCCGCGCGCCAACCGCATGCGCCGAGACTACGCGTCGGACAGCTCGACGTGGGTCGCGCCGACGATGGCCCGGTTGCCGTTCTCCTGCACGTAGCCGACGACGGCGGCACTGCGCGGATCGAGGTCGGGCGGTGTCACGAGATCCAGCCGTCCCCGCTCGGCGCCCAGGCTCGCCGACGCGAAGGCGCGCACGACGTTGTCCTGTCGCAGCCTTCGCCCGGCGTTCTCACCCCGGGCGATCTCGCTGTCCAGGCCCCGCTGCACGATCGCCACGTTCACCACCGTGTTGGCCGGCGGCCGCTCGGCCTGGTAGTCCAGCACCACCCGCTGCCCGTCCCACTCGGCCACGGACACCGTGAGGGAGGTGGAGGTCGGTGACGCCAGGGCGGACGCGATCGCGCCGGACGCCTGTCGACGATCGGACCCGACGAACTCGACGGTGCCGTTGACGACCATCTGCGGGGTGTACAGACCCCGGGTGCCCAGGGCGCGCGCGTACGCCTCCTGCCGCGCGGTGTACGCCGCGTCGGCGAACTGGTCGGGCCACCCCAGATCGTCCCAGTAGTCGACGTGGAAGCCGAGGCCGAAGACGGCCTGACCGCGCTCCCGGGCGTTGCGCTCGATCTCGGTCAGCAACTCCTCCGCCGGGGGGCAACTGTTGCAACCCTGCGAGGTGAACATCTCCACGACGGCGAAGCCGCCGCCCGTCGATGGGTTCGTCATGGTGGCGGGTCTCCTCCCACGTGCGGCCGGGGGCGTTGGGTTCCCCGTTCCGGCCGCGACAATGCGCGCGGGGTCACCTTCCCGTCGGCCCCGGGCGGACACCGGCCACCCGGGTGGTTGGATGGTCAGGTGCAGTTCACCGTGACAGACGCGCCGGAGCGGGAGCGTTTCGAGGCGCGCGACGAGACGGGTGCGGTCGCCGGGTTCGTCACCTATCAGCTGACCGGTTCGATCATCGCCTACACCCACACCGAGGTCGATCCGGCGTTCGAGGGCAGGGGAGTCGGGTCGACGCTGGCCCGCGCCGTGATGGACGACGCGCGCGCCAAGCGCCGAACCGTCGTGCCGATCTGTCCGTTCCTCGCCGACTGGCTGGTCAAGCACCCGGAGTACGAGAGCATCGTGGTTCGGTCGACCCGCAAGGTCAAGTAAGCGTACAACGCTGATCTTCGCCCTCCATCCGATCGGGAGACGTGAACGATGACTGCTCGAACCCTCCGGGCGATGCACCACGGCCGCGCGGTCGGCGACCCGCTCGTCCTGCCGGGTCCCTGGGACGCGGCCAGCGCGCGGGCCTTCGCCGAGGCCGGCTATCCCGCCCTCGCCATCCCGAGCGCCGGGGTCGCCGCATCGCTCGGCTACGAGGACGGCGCGACCCCGCCCGACGAGATGTTCGCCGCGGTGGCGCGGATCGTCCGGGCCGTCTCCGTCCCGGTGTCCGCCGACGTGGAGGGCGGGTACGGCCTCACCCCCGGCGAGCTGGTCGGGCGGCTGCTGGAGGCGGGTGCCGTCGGCTGCAACCTGGAGGACTCCGAGGCCGGCACCACGCTGAAGGATCCGCAGCGGCACGCGGACTGGTTGGCCGAGGTACGCGCCGAAGCCGGCGACGCGCTCGTCATCAACGCGCGCGTCGACACGTTCCTGGCCGGCGCGGGTGACCCGGCCGACGCGGTGGCACGCGCCCGCCTCTACACGGCTGCCGGCGCCGACTGCGTGTACCCGATCCTGGCCCCGCCGGAGCTGCTGCCGGAGTTGCGCGACGGCATCACGGGTCCGATCAACATGGTCGCCGACGCGGACAGCGCGTCGGTGGCCGAGTTGGCGCGGTGGGGCGCGACGCGCATCACCTTCGGCCCGGCCATGCAGCGGTACGCGATCGGGGCGATCACCGACCTGGCGGCACGGCTGCGCGCCTGAGCACATCCACCGCCCTGCCGGGCCGGTCCAGTCGCCACCCGCCGGTCGCCCGGTGGTCGGTAGTCGGTCAGGCGTCGCTGCGGGCGGCGAGGGCGTCGACCAGGCGACGGGTGGAGCCGGCCAGGTTCCACCGTCCGGCGAGGTCGATCAGCCGGTCCGGGTCGACCGGGGCGGACGGCAGCGTGGTGGGCAGCTCCGGCAGGGGCACGTCCAGGGCCACCCGGACCACCGTCGGCGCGACGGCCAGGTAGTCGCGGGCCGCGGCCAGCTTGGTACGCAGGCCCGGTGCGAAGGACGAGTCGGAGTCGTCCAGCGCGGCCAGGATGCCGGCGATGCTGCCGTACCGCTCGATGAGCCGGGCGGCGGTCTTCTCACCGACGCCGGCGACCCCGGGCAACCCGTCGCTGGGGTCGCCGCGCAGCGCGGCGAAGTCTGCGTACCGGTCGGCGGGCACGCCGTAGCGTGTCCGCACCGCGGCGTCGTCGCAGTCGTCCAGCTTGGCGACGCCGCGCCCCACGTAGAGCAGCCGGACCGCCCGGGTGTCGTCGACGAGCTGGAACAGGTCCCGGTCACCGGAGACCACCTCGACCGGGCCGGGCTGGGTCACCGAGAGCGTGCCGAGCACGTCGTCGGCCTCGTAGCCGGTCGCGCCGACCGCGGTGATGCCCACGGCGGTCAGCACCTCCAGGATCATTGGCACCTGTGGGGAGAGCGTGTCCGGAACGATCTCGCCGCCCTGCGGGGCCACCCGGTGCGCCTTGTACGACGGCAGCAGGTCGACCCGCCACGCCGGGCGCCAGTCGTAGTCGAGGGCGCAGACCATCCGGTCGGCGCCCCGCACGCGAATCAGGGTGGCGAGCATGTCGAGGAAACCGCGCACCGCGTTGACCGGGGTGCCGTCCTCGGCCTTGGCGGCGGACTCCGGAATGCCGAAGTAGGCCCGGAAGTAGAGGCTCGCTGCGTCGATCAGCAGGATCGGAGGTCGGTGTGCCACGCCGGACAGCCTGGCACAGCCCTCCGACGATCCGAGGCACCCCCGCCCGTCCGGCGCTGTCAGCGCTTGTCGTCGTGCCGGTAGACGGTCTCCCGCCGGGCCAGGTGCTGCACGACATAACTCGCCACCAGCAACAGGATCGCCACGAGCACCTCGACCCAGGCCGCGACGCCATCGGCCACGGTGAGTCCGACGATCAGCAGAACGAGGCCGACGAGCGCGAGGACTCCCGCCCACAGTTGCCGGCGACGGCGTGTCGCCGCCCGGTTCGCCTCGTTCCCTGCCACGTCGGTCCTCCCGGTCGGGGCCGCCGCGTGGGACCCCGACCCCAGGCTAGGGCCGCGGGGGACGCGCCGGGCCGGAAAACGACTGTGCGGCCTGGTCGCCGCGCGGCGCAGACTGCCGGTATGGCGTTTCTTCCCGGTCTGACGTTGGCCCGTCGCTACCACGACGAGGTGGTCGCGCCGATCCTGCGCCGCCGGTGTCCCCACCTGCCGTACGCGGCCGGACTGCTCGACGGTGGCTCGGAGTTGCTCGGCCTGGACACCGTGCGGTCCACCGACCACGACTGGGGGCCGCGCGTGCAGCTGTTCGTCCCGGCAGCCGAGGTGGCCCGGGTCCCCGCGCTGCGCGCCGCGCTCGACGCCGACCTGCCGGTGGAGTTCCTCGGCTGGCCGACCCGCTTCGTTGGCGAGGACGGGCGGCTGGGCGTCTCCGACCCGGCGGGCAGCCGGCACGGGGTCGACGTCGCCGAACTGACCGGCTGGTGGCACGACCGGCTCGGCTTCGACCCGGCCGCCGGGGTCACCACGGCGGACTGGCTCGCCACCCCGACCCAGCGGCTGGCGGAGGTGACGGGCGGCGCGGTCTTCCACGACGGTCTCGGTGGGGCGCTGACGGCCCGGCGTACGGCGGTGGCCTGGTATCCGACGGACGTGTGGCGCCACGTACTCGCCGCCGTCTGGACCCGGATCGCCCAGGCGGAGCACCTGCCCGGCCGGTGTGCCGAGGTCGGTGACGAGCTGGGCAGTCGTATGGTGACCGCCGGGCTGGCCCGGGATCTCATGCGACTCGGTCTGCTGCTGCACCGGCGTTGGCCGCCGTACGACAAGTGGCTCGGCAGTGTCTTCGGCCGGCTGGACGACGCCGAGCCGGTGATCGTGGCGCTGGCCGACGCGCTCGGCCCGGGCGACTGGGCGCGGCGTCAGGCGGGGCTCGTCGAGGCCCTGGAGACGGTGGCCCGATGGACCGACGACACCCGTCTCGCGGTGCCGGTGCGCGCCCGGGCGCGGCCGTTCCACAGCCGCCCGTTCCTGGTGCTGCGCGCCGAGAGGATCGCCGCCGCGCTCAGTGCCGGAGTGACCGACCCGGCGCTGCGTGCCCGGCCGCTGGTGGGCGCGGTCGACCAGTACGTGCACAGCGTCGATGTCCTCACCGACGCGGCACGGGTGCGCCGGATCGCCGGCAGCGTCTGATCAGCCGTCCGGTCACCGACCCCCGGCACCGACCGTCGACGAAGCGGGGCGGTTCGGCTCGTCGCCCTGGTCGTGGTCGGTGAGGTCGCGTAGGTGCCGGACGGGGGAGAGCAGCAGCACCATCGGCGCGCAGACCAGTGTCGCCGCGAAGACGAACAGGGTGGCGCGGGCACCCAGCGGCCCGGCCAGCACGCCGGCGACCAGTCCGCCGACCGGGATCGCGCCCCAGGACACGAAGCGCACGGTCGCCATCACCCGGGAGAGCAGGTCGGGTGGGCTGGCGATCTGCCGGTAGGTCCGAGTGGTCACGCTCAGCACCACCGTTCCGAGGGAGAAGACGACGCTGCCGGCGGCGAAGGCGGCGTACGCCAGCCACCCGGTGCCCCACGGGATCAGGAACGCACCGGCGACAGTGGTGAATCCGGAGGCGACCAGCGCGCGGGCGGTGCCGATTCGCGTGGTGATCCGGGTGGTGAGCGCCGCGCCGACAAGCGCGCCGACGCCCTCGACGGCGATCAGGATTCCGACCAGACCGGCCGGGGCGTGCAACTCGCGGACCAGGTAGAGCGGGAAGAGCGCGAACTGCGCGCCGCAGACGAAGTTCATCGCCGTCGCGGCCCACATGCTCGGCCCCATCACCGGGTGGTGCGCGACGAAGCGCCAGCCTTCGCGGATCAGGTCACCGACGGGAGGCCAGCGGTCCGGTGCGTCGACACGCCGGGCGGGCAGCGTCCGCAGCAGCGCCGCGGAGAGGAGGTAACTGGCCGAGTCGAGGAGCAGGGTGGGCACCGCGCCAAGGGCCTGCACGGCGAGCCCACCGAGGGAGGGGCCGCTGAGCAGGGTCGCGGCGTGGGTGGCCGAGGTGAGGCTGTTGCGGGCCTGCAACTGCTCCCGTTCGACGATGCTGGGTAAGAAGGTCGAGTTGGCCACGTCGAAGAGGACGTTGGCGAAGCTGACCACGAGCGCGGTGATCACGAGGTGGGCGACGGTGAGGTGCCCCCACCACCAGGCCAGGGGGATGGACGCGACGGCGGCCGCGCGAGTCAGGTCAGCGCCCACCTGGGCGCCGCGCAGCGGTAGGCGCTGCACGATGACGCCGGCCGGAAGGCCGATCACGATCCAGGCGACGTAGCTGGAGGCGGTGATCAGACCCATCTGGAACGCGGAGGCGTCGAGGACGGTGAGCGCGGTCAGCGGTAGGGCGACCGAGCCGACCGCCGACCCGACCATGCTGGTCGTGCCGGCGGTCCACCAGCGCCAGAACACCCCGGCCCGTTCGTCGACGTGCATGTCGCCGGCCCCCGTTCGCCAAAGCCAGTGCGTTCCAAACTGGAACGGACTATAGTCGGAGCGGGAGCAACGGAGGTAGTGGTGCGGCGAGAGGATCTTGCCGACGCGGACTGCGGCATCGCGCAGGCGCTCGGCGTACTGGGGGACTGGTGGACGTTCCTCATCGTGCGCGACGTCGCCGGTGGAACGACCCGCTTCGACGCCCTGCAACGCGAGCTGGGCGTCAGCCGGCGGGCGCTGACCGAGCGCCTCGGCGCCCTGGTCGAGCACGGGGTGTTGGAGCGCCGGCCGTACTCACGACACCCACCGCGCTACGACTACCTGCTCACCGGGAAGGGCGAAGGGCTCCTACCGGTGCTGATCGCCCTGCAGGAATGGGGGACGAAACACCTGATGGGTGACGGAGAGCTGACCGCGACGGCCGACGCCGGGTCTGCCGAGGCGCGCCGGGCGCACGACCTGATCGGGCGGCGGTTGCCCGAGGCCGTGCTGCCTGGTGTAGACGGTCACCCGGTGCCGGTGGCCGCGACGGGCGCGTGGAGCGTCCTCTACCTTTTCCCCGGGGCGTACGCGCCGGGGACGCAGGGCTATCCGCCGGCCTGGTCGGAGATCCCCGGTGCCCGGGGCTGCACCCTCGAATCGACCACGTACGCGAAGCGGCACCCCGACTTCCAGGCCGCCGGGGTACGGGTGTACGGGATCAGCACGCAGCGGCCGGACCAGCTCGCCGACTTCTCCGCGTACGCCGGGCTGCCGTTTCCGCTGCTGTCCGACCAGGACGGCCGGCTGGCCGCCGGGCTGCTGCTGCCCGTTTTCCGCGCCGGTGGGATGACCCGGTTCAAGCGACTGACGCTGCTGGTCGACCCGCAGGCGGTGGTGCGAGCCGTGCAGTTCCCGGTCACCGACCCGGCCGGCTCGGTGGAGGAGATGCTCACCCTGGCCCGCGAACACGCAACGATCCCCGGCTGACGCGGGGGCGTCGTCCGGGGATCGTTGCGACCGAACCGTCAGGCCGGGAGCGTCCAGCGCTGGTTGGCGCCGGCGAAGCAGTCCCAGATCTGCAGCCGGGTGCCGTCGGCGGAGCTGTTGTCGCTGGCGTCCAGGCACTTGTTCGACTGCGGGTTGCGCAGCGTCCCGTTGGACTGCGCCTGCCAGACCTGCGCGCCGCTGCCGTTGCAGTCCCAGAGCTGCACCTTCGCGCCGTTGGCGGTGGAGCCGCTGGTGATGTCGGCGCACTTGCCGAGGGCGCGTAGCGTGCTGTCGCTGGCCACGGTCCAGGTCTGCGCGTTGGTGCCGTTGCAGGTATAGAGCTGGATGGCGGCGCCGTTGGCGGTGCTCGCCGCGGCCACGTCGACGCACTTGCCGCCGATGCCGGTGATCCGGCCGGTACGACCGGTCGGCGGCGGCGTGGTGCCACCCATGATGGTGTCGTACATCGCGCTGAGCAGCGAGGTCGAGCCGCTGGTGTCCTGGCTCAGTTCCCAGTTCATCACGCCGCCGGCGTTGGCCAACGCCCACTGCGTCTTGCGCTTGACGGTCGGGATGCCGTTCCAGCACTGCTGCGAGCCGTTGATGGTGGCGCAGTCCCGGTTGGCGTTCGCCGGGTCCAGACCGACCAGGTACGAGTAGTTGTAGTAGACCGGGCGGCTGTAGAACGGGATGCCGAGCACGGCCTTGCTGGCCGGCAGACCCCGGGCCTTCCACCCGTTGATGGCGTTGATGGACCAGTCGTAGTTGGCGTGCGGGCTGCCGCCGTCGTACGCCATGATGTTGAGCCAGTCGACCTGGTTGAAGACTGCCGTCTGCACGCCCTGCACACTGCCGCCCTCGGAAACCACGGCGGCGGTGAGCAGCTTGCCGCGGCTGCGCAGCGCGCCACCGAGCTGCGTCATGAGGGCCGTGTAGTTGTTGGCCGAGGCGCCCGCGTCGGGGTATTCCCAGTCCATGTCGACGCCGTCGAGGTTGTACTGGTTGACGAAGTTGACCAGGTTGTTGACGAAGTTGGTGCGGCTGCCGGAGTTGGCGGCGAGGGCCTCGAAGGCGGAGTCGTTGCCGTCGTTCCAGCCGCCGACCGCGATCGACACCTTGACGTTGTTGGCGTGGCCCTGCGAGACCAGCGAGGAGAGCCGGGCCCCGTCGACCCCCTGCAGGCTGCCGTCGCTGTTGGGCAGGATGAAGGCGTAGTTGATGTGGGTCAGCTTGTTGTACTGGATGGTGTTGATGTTGCCGGCCCAGGAGGGCATGTAGCCGACGCTCTTGAAGTTGTTCGGCAGCACCACGGCCTGCGCGGCGGTGGACGTGACGGTGAGTGTGGCGGCGGCGGTCGCCAACGCGAGCAGGCCGGCGGCGAGGGCGCGGCGCAGTGGTGAGGACATCGGGGGCCTTCCCGTGGGCGGGGGACGACACCGCCCGCGCAGGGTTGTCGCGGGCGGGAGGTGCGGGGACGCAGGAACGGGTGGGCCTCGAGGCAGCCAAATCTTAAAGAGTGTTAACTGTCCGAGTCAATCAATGACGGTAGATTTCCTTCGTGCCGGTTGTCCGGATTCCACCCTGGCCCAAACGACCGTTAAGCTGACGGTGTGGGAACCGACGAGCTGTATCCGCCCGATCGGCTGATCGCCGCGCAGCGCGCCACCGCCGCAGCCGGCCTTGACGCCCTGCTGCTCACACCCGGCAGCGACCTGCGCTACCTGACCGGATACGACGCCCACGCGGGGGAGCGGCTCACCTGCCTGGTGCTGCCCGCCGAGGGTGAGCCGACCCTGATCGTGCCGAGGCTGGAACGCCCCGCGGCGGAGGCGTCCCCCGCGCCGGCCACCGGTGTGCGCATCGTCGACCACGTCGACGGCACCGACCCGTACCCCCTGGTCGCCGCCGCCCTCGACGGACCGGTCGCGGCGGTCGGGTTGGCCGACCGGATGTGGGCCGAGCAGGTTCTCGCGCTGCGCGCCGCGCTTCCCGACGCCGCGCAGCGGCTCGCCGGCGAGGTCCTGCGGGAGTTGCGCATCCGTAAGTCGGCGGCGGAGGTGGCGGCGCTCGCCGAGGCCGGCAGGGCCATCGACGAGGTGCACCTGCGGATGGGCGAGTGGCTGCGCCCCGGCCGCACCGAGGCCGAGGTCGCCACCGACATCGCCGCGGCGATCCGGGCTACCGGGCACGTGACGGTCGACTTCGTCATCGTGGCGTCCGGACCGAACGGGGCCAGCCCGCACCACGGCACCTCGGACCGGCCGATCGGGGCCGGCGAGCCGGTGGTGGTCGACATCGGCGGCACGATGCCCTCCGGCTACCGCTCGGACTGCACCCGCACCTACCTGGCCGGCGGGTCCGCGCCGGGCGACTTCCTGGACTACTACGAGGTGCTCCGCGACGCCCAGCGCGCCGCCGTCGCGGCGGTGCGCCCCGGGATCACCGGCGCGCAGGCCGACGCCGCGGCCCGTGAGCCGATCGCCGCCGCCGGCTACGGCGAGGCGTTCCTGCACCGCACCGGCCACGGCATCGGCCTCGACGGTCACGAGGAGCCCTACCTGGTGGCCGGCAACGACCGGCCCCTGGAGGCCGGGATGGCGTTCTCCATCGAACCGGGCATCTACCTGGCGGGCCGGCACGGCGCCCGCATCGAGGACATCGTCGTCTGCACCACGGACGGCGTGCAACAGCTCAACACCACCCCCACGGAGCTCATCGCGCTATGACTGTCGACCGGATCCTGCCCACCGACGAGGCCCACGACCTGCTGGGTCTCGCCACCGAGCTCGCCGACCGCGAGCTCGCACCGAAGGCCGCCGCCTTCGAGGAGCGCGCCGAGTTCCCCCGCGAGGTGCTGCGTACCCTCGGCCGGGCCGGCCTGCTGGGCCTGCCCTACCCCGAGGAGTACGGCGGCGCCGCCCAGCCGTACGAGGTGTACCTGCAGGTGCTGGAGATCCTCGCCAGCCGTTGGCTCGCGGTCGCCGAGGCGGTCAGCGTGCACACCCTGTCCTGCTACCCGGTGGCGGCGTTCGGCAGCGACGAGCAGCGCAAGCTGCTGCCCGACATGATCGGCGGCGAACTGCTGGGCGCGTACTGCCTCTCCGAGCCGCAGGGCGGCTCCGACGCGGCGTCGCTGAGCACCCGGGCGGTCCGCGACGGCGACACGTACCTGGTCTCCGGCACCAAGGCGTGGATCACGCACGCCCGGACCGCCGACTTCTACAACGTCTTCTGCCGCACCGGCGGGCCCGGCCCCAAGGGGATCTCCTGCCTGGTCGCCGACGCCGGTACTCCCGGCATTACCCCGCAGGCGGCCGAGCGGACGATGGGTCTGCGCGCCTCCCCGGTGGCCCAGATCGCCTTCGACGACGCGCGGGTGCCGGCCGACCGGTTGATCGGCGGCGAGGGGGAGGGCTTCACCATCGCGATGTCCGCCCTCGACTCCGGCCGGTTGGGCATCGCGGCCTGCGCAGTCGGGCTGGCCCAGGCGGCCCTGGACTACGCGGTCGGCTACGCCCGCGAACGGCAGCAGTTCGGCCGGTCCATCATCGACTTCCAGGGGTTGGGCTTCCTGCTCGCGGACGCGGCCACCCAGATCTCCGCGGCCCGCGCGTTGACCCTCGCGGCGGCCCGGCTGCGCGACGCCGGCCGCCCGTACGCGATCGAGGCGGCCAAGGCGAAGCTCTTCGCCACCGACATGGCCATGCGGGTGACCACCGACGCGGTACAGGTGCTCGGCGGCGCGGGCTACGTTGCCGATCACCCGGTGGAGCGGTACATGCGCGAGGCCAAGGTGCTGCAGATCGTGGAGGGCACCAACCAGATCCAGCGGATGGTGATCTCCCGGGACCTGGCGCGGGGCTGAGGACGACGGGTGCTGGCGCGGCCCACGGTGGCCGCGCCGGGTACTGCGTCGCCGTCGGGCGGTTTTCCCGGTAGGTTGCACGCCGTGGAGGAGATCGACCGCGCTATCGTCGCCGCGCTGACCGCCGACGGCCGTCTGTCGTACACCGACCTGGCCGAGAAGGTGGGGCTGTCGGTGTCCGCGGTGCACCAGCGGGTGCGCCGGCTGGAGCAACGCGGGGTGATCAAGGGGTACGCCGCCCGGGTGTCGTTCGAGGCGCTGGACCTGCCGCTGACCGCGTTCGTGGCGATCCGCCCGTTCGACCCGTCGCAGCCGGACGACGCGCCGGAGCGGTTGTCGCACCTGCCCGAGATCGACTCCTGCTACTCGGTGGCGGGGGAGGACTTCTACATGCTGCTGGTGCGGGTGGCCAGTCCCGCCGACCTGGAGCGGGTGTTGCAGGAGATCCGCACCTCGGCGAACGTCACGACTCGGACCACTGTGGTGCTGTCGACCCCGTACGAGAACCGGCCGCCGAAGATCAGTGCCGCGGCGCCGGGTCGGTCGCGGTCCCGGGCGCCGGAGGAGCCGGCTGGTTCCACCGCAGGATGACCTGCCGGCCGTGCTCGTGACCGAGCGCGCTGACCGTGGCGGTCTCCAGGCGTAGCCGGCCACCCGCGGACGGGGGCAGGCCGATCCAGCGGGCGCCGAGCACTCGCAGGCTGTGGGCGTGACCGACAAGCGCGACCGTGCCCCGGTCGAGGAGCGGGGTGACCCGCTCGAGCACCCGGTCGACCCGTTCGCCGACCTGCGCGGGGGACTCCCCGCCGGGGCAGCCGTCGGTCCAGATGTTCCAGTGCGGCTGGTCGGAGTGGATGTCGACGGTGGTACGCCCCTCGTACTCGCCGTAGTTCCACTCGCTGAGGTCCTCGTCGACGGCGTCGACGGTGAGGCCGGCGAGCTGTGCGGTGCGCAGCGCCCGGGAGCGGGGGCTGGCCAACACTGTCACGAACCGCCGGCCGGCCAGGAACGCGGCCAGGGTGCGGGCCTGTCGCTCGCCGTCGGGGGTGAGCTCCAGGTCGGTGTACGAGGTGTGCCGCAGGCTGGCGCTCCAGGTGGTCTCGCCGTGCCGGATCAGCAGGAGCTCTCCCATGCGGCCAGTTAACCACCGCGGCGGGGGTCGGTAGGCGACCCTCCCTCAACCTATCTTCCTAGGATGCCTTAGCGGGTGTGCCGACCGGCACTGCCGGTTTCGGCACCCAGAGACCGGGCAAGCGAGCAGGGACAACAGCCAGACCGAGGAGGCGCGATGAGCTTCACCGAGAAGGCAAAGAACAAGGTCGAGCAGATGGCCGGCGCCGCACGGGAGCGCGTCGGCGACATGACCGACAACGAGCGGATGCGTGGCGAGGGCGCCAGCCAGCAGAGCGACGCGCGCGCCAAGCAGGCCGGTCAGAACGTCAAGGACGCCGGTCGCAACGTGAAGGACTCCTTCACGAAGTGACCTGAGCGGTTCGCGGGTCCCCGGGTGCACCGTCGCCCGGGGACCCGCCGCGTGTGGCGGTTAGTGTCGCCGGGTGACGGTGCTTCGTTCCCTGCTGTTGTTCGCGCTGGCCGCGCTGGCGGAGATCGGCGGCGCGTGGTTGGTGTGGCAGGGCTGGCGGGAGCAGCGTGGCCTGTGGTGGATCGCGGCCGGTGTGGTCGCGCTGGGCTGCTACGGGTTCGTGGCGACGTTCCAGCCGGACGCGAACTTCGGCCGGATCCTGGCCGCGTACGGCGGGGTGTTCGTGGCCGGATCGTTGGGCTGGGCGATGGTGGTGGACGGTTTCCGCCCGGACCGCTGGGACGTGACGGGCGCGGCGATCTGCCTGCTCGGTGTCGCGGTCATCATGTACGCCCCACGAGGCGGTCCAGCCTGACCCCACCCTTGCCGATCCCTGTCACCCCCCCCGTCGCGGGGCAGTGAGGGCGGTTCGGGTTTGGGATGATCGGCGGCGTGAACCGTGCTCGGATTCGTCCGTCTCTTGGCGTCCTGGTGGTGGCGGCCGTCCTCGGCAGTGCCGGGTGTGGAGCGTCCCGGGTGCCGCCGCCGGACCAGCCGGTCTTCGTCGGCTCGTCCGCGTCGTCGACCCCGTCCGTCGCGCCGTCGGTCGGTGCCTCTCCGACTGTCGTGCCGTCCAGCGCCGCTGCGCCCCCGCCGTCGACAGGTGTCCCGTCGCCGACGGCGGCTGGTGCCAGGGTGCCGGGCGCGACACCCATCGGGACCAGGGCGCCGGTCGTCAACCACGGGCCGCGGACCGGTAACAAGGTCGCGTTGACCTTCGACGCGGACATGACCGACGGAATGTTGGCCAGCCTGCGTGCCGGCCGGGTGAAGTCGTACGCCAACTTGCGCATCCTCGACCTGTTGGAACGGGAGCAGATCCCGGCGACGTTCTTCCTGACCGGTAAGTGGGTGCAGCGGTATCCGGACGTCACCCGTCGGATCGCCGGTAATCCGCGCTTCGAGTTGGCCAATCACACCTACGGGCACGCGGCGTTCACCAGGGACTGCTACGACCTGCCCTCGCAGCCGGTGGGCGAGTTACGCGGCGACGTGGCGAAGACGTTCGAGGTGATCAAACCGTACGGGGGTCGGCAGACCCGGTACTTCCGTTTCCCGGGGCTGTGTCACGACGCGGCGGCGCTGGACGCTCTGGCCCCGCTGGGCGTGACGGTCGTCGACGGGGACGTGGTCAGCGGTGATCCGTTCGCGAAGGCGTGGAAGCCGTTGGTGCGGGCGGTGTTGGACCACGTACGTCCGGGGTCGGTGGTGATCATGCACGTGACCGAGGCGAATGCGGCGATGACGGATGAGGCGTTGCCGCACATCCTGGCCGGGTTGCGCGAGCGGGGGTTGACGCCGGCGCCGTTGTCCGAGGTGTTGGCCGGCTGAGTCGCCGTCGCGCGGCGTCGCCGGTCGGGCGGCGTCGCCGGTCGGGCGGCGTCGGGGTTCGGTGACCTGTCACGGTTGAGGCCGCACCGGACATGGAGTGTTTGTGAGCTCCGAGACAGCGCGTGACGAGGACCGCTTCCGGCGTGCGTACGCCGAGGATTTCGAGTCGTTGCTGGCGTTCGCGTTGCGGCGCGTCGCGCATGCGGAGGACGCGGCCGACGTTGTCGCGGAGACGTTCCTGGTGGCGTGGCGTCGCCGGCAGGACATTCCGGTCGCTGGTGAGGCGCGGTTGTGGTTGTACGGGGTGGCTCGGCGCGTGTTGGCCAATCATCACCGTGGTGGTGTTCGCCGGCAGCGTCTCGGTGAGCGGTTACGTCAGCAGATCGTCGATTCGGTTCCCGATCCGGGCAGTGAGGTGCCGGAGCGGCTTGCCGTCCGGGCGGCGTTGGCGGGTCTGCCGGAGCTGGACCGGGAGGTTCTGATGCTCACCGTCTGGGAGGGACTGCAGCCGCATGAGGTGGCCGCCGTGCTGGGGGTGGGTCCTGCGGCGGTGCGGACCCGGTTGTCGCGGGCGCGGGCGAAGTTGCGAGGGCTGGTCGGTGACGACCCGGGGCCGCCCGGACATGTACTCGACGTGCTGACCGCATCCACCCGCAGGGAGGACTGATGACCATGGAGGAGCGTGTCGACCGGCTGCTTCGGGATGCCGATCCGGGTCGGCTCGGTGTCGTGGGGGAGGTCGGCGGGGTGAAGCAGGCCCTGCTGACGGAGATCATGTCCGAGCGTGGTGGCGGGATGTCGCGGCGGTTGCGGGTGGGGCGCTTCGCCGGCGTCGTGACGGCGGCTGCCGTACTCGTCAGCGTGGTGCCGGCGTCCATGATGCTGCGGGGGCAGTCAGAGGGTGGTGGGGTGTCGCCGATCGTCACCGCGGACGCGGGGAAGGTCTTTTCGCCGGGGGCGATGGCGGCGGCGGAGAGGAATCCGCGCCTGCTGATCGACCGGGCCGGTTGGAAGGTGACCAGGTTGTACGGGTTCGCCGAGGAGCAGGGTGGCGTGGTGTTCCGCCGGGGTGAGCGGGAGGTGGAGACGACCTGGTATCCGGGGTACGCGTACGCGGAGCGTTATCCCGATCGGCTCGTTGATGGTCCTGCGAAGTCGGTGCGGGTCGACGGTTGGCCCGCTGAGGTGTTCCAGAGCCTCAACGGTGATTTCACGGTGATGGTGCGTCCTCGTGATGACGTGTTCGTGGAGATGAAAACTTCCGGGAACTGGTCGCGTAAGGACCTGGACCGGGTTCTCGGGGACATCGTCCGGGTGGACGCGCGGACGTTCTTGGCCGTGCTTCCGGCGGAGATGGTCATGCCGGTGCGGGAGCGGGCGGCGAGGGTGCTCGCCGACGTGCCGCTGCCGCCGGGGTTCGATGTCGCCGAGCTGGAGGAGGTCGGGGTGAGTGACTCGTACCAGTTCGGCGTGGGTGTGACGTCCCGGGTCGGCTGCGGGTGGATCGCGGAGTGGCAGCGGGCGAGGGCGAGCGGAGACGAGGCCGGGGTGCGGCGGGCGGCCGATGCGCTGCGGAGCAGCCACGGGTGGCGGGTGCTGCGGGAGATGGATGAGGCTGGTGACTGGCCGGAGGTGTTCTGGGAGTACGCCGACGAGGTCGCGGCCGGGACGCTGCGGGCGGGTTATTCCGAGGGCCTGGGTTGCCGGTGACGGGGAACGGCGACGCCCCCGGGAAGAGCATCCCGGGGGCGTCGCCGTTGGTGGTTCAGTCGTCGCGGTGGTCGGCCCACCACTGCTGGCCGCCGGCGGGCAGGGTGTCGATCGGGTCGTAGTAGGCGTAGCGCTTGTTGAGCGCCTCCAGGTCGGCGGACTCGATGGAGGTGCGGTAGTTCTTGGTCCAGTAGGAGATGCCGCGTTCGCGGTCGTAGTCGGTGAGCATGTGCACCCAGCGTTTGCCGACGAAGGGGACGTCGCAGACGATCCGCGGGGTGGCGTAGCCGGGCAGGTAGCCCATGATGTCGTGCTGGAGCTGCTGGGCGTGCCAGACCGGGACGCGCCAGTGTTCGGCGTTGGGGATCATGTCGCACATGTAGAAGTAGTACGGCAGGATCCCGGCTTCGCCTTGGAGGGCGAAGCAGAGGTCGAGCAGTTCGGGGGTGGTGGCGTTGACGCCGCGCATGAGGACGCCCTGGTTGCGGACGTCGCGGACGCCGACGTCGAGGGCGGTCTGGGCGGCCTTGGCGACCAGTGGGGTGAGCGACTGGGCGTGGTTGACGTGGGTGTGGATGGCGAGGTTGACGCCGCGGCGGGCGGCGGTGCGGGCGACGCGTTCCAGGCCTTCGACGACGTCGGGTTGCAGCCAGTGCTGGGGGAGGCCCATGAGGGCCTTGGTGGCGAGGCGGATGTCGCGGACGGTCTCCAGTTCGAGCAGGCGCATGAGGTACGACTCGAGGTTGCGCCAGGGGACGTTGGCGACGTCGCCGCCGGAGACGACGACGTCGCGGACGCCGGGGTGGGCCTTGAGGTAGGCGATGTGGGCGTCGTAGCGGTCGACGGGCTTGAGGGTGAGTTTGAGTTTGTCGACGGCGGGGGTGGAGTTGCCGACGAGGTCCATCCGGGTGCAGTGCCCGCAGTACTGGGGGCAGGTGGAGAGCAGTTCGGCGAGGACCTTGGTGGGGTAGCGGTGGGTGAGGCCTTCGGCGACCCACATGTCGTGTTCGTGGAGGCTGTCGCGGCTGGCGTAGGGGTGTGAGGGCCAGTCGGTGCGTCGGTCGGAGGCGACGGGGATCATGTAGCGGCGGATGGGGTCGGCGAGCAGCGCCTCGGTGGTGAGGGGCGCGAACGGCACCATCGTGTTGATCATCTGTGGTGGCACCAGCATGGACATGGTGGCCATGGCCTTCTGGTCGGCCTCGAGGTCGGCGTAGAAGCTTTCGTCGATGAGGTCACCGAAGACGGCGCGGAGCTGCTTGATGTTCTTGACGCAGTTGACGCGTTGCCACTGGGCGGATTCCCACTGGTCGCGGGTGACGTGGCGCCAGCCGGGGAAGCGGGTCCAGTCGGGTTCGACCAGGGGGCGGCGGTGGTATTCGTAGGGCTGCCCGGCGGTCGGTGCGGCGACCGGGGCGTGACGGGGTTGCGGGATGGTCTGGGTCACGGCCCCTCCTCGGTGGTGCTGTTGATCGACGGGCCCGAAGGCTACTGGAAAATATTCGGTACAGAAACTAGTCTGCCGTAAGTTTTCCCGCTACGCGAGCCTTGACCGGGGCTTCGGGCGGCTGGGCAGGGGAGGTTGGCGTGTCGTCACCGGTGGGACTGCACCGCGTCGTGCAACCGGCGGGGGTGCTGCCGCAGGCGGCCTGGCGCCTGGACGCGTCGGCGGAGATCGCACCGAACGAGGTGCGGATCCGGGTGCAGCGGCTGAACCTGGACGCGGCGAGTTTCCGGCAGTTGTCGGAGAAGCACGGCGGTGACGGGGACGCGGTCCGCGCCGAGGTGCTGGAGATCATCTCGACGCGGGGCAAGATGCAGAACCCGGTGACAGGGTCCGGTGGGATGTTGATCGGCACGGTCGAGGAGGCCGGCCGGCGTTCCCCACTGGGGCTGAAGGTCGGTGAGCGGGTGGCGACCCTGGTGTCGTTGACGCTGACCCCGTTGGTCGTGACCGACGGGCTGGCCCGCTGGGACGGGCGCAGTGAGCAGGTGCCCTGTGACGGGTGGGCGATCCTGTTCGCCCGTTCCATCGCGGCGGTGCTGCCCGACGACGAGGACCCGCAGTTGTCCCTGGCGGTGCTGGACGTGTGTGGGGCGCCCGCGTTGACCGCGCGGGTGGTGTCGCGCTACGTCGAGGACCGTCGTCGTGTCGGTGACCCGACGCCGGTGCGGGTCGCGGTGATCGGCGGGGCGGGCAAGAGCGGGTCGCTGTCGCTCGCGGCGGCGCGGCGGGTGGGCGCCGCGCGTACCGTCGGGGTGGTGCCGGTGGCGGCGGAGCGCGACGCGCTGACGGCCGCCGGGCTGGCGTCGACGGTGGCGTTGGCCGACGCCCGGGACCCGGTGGGGTTGTCCACGGCGGTGACCACCGCCCTGGGCGCGCCGGCGGACGTCACTGTGGTGTGCGTGGACGTGCCGGGGTGTGAGCACGGCGCGGTGTTGGCCACCGCGGACGGCGGCACGGTGATCTTCTTCTCGATGGCGACGAGCTTCTCGGCGGCCGCGTTGGGCGCGGAGGGGTTGGCGGCGG
Organism: Micromonospora sp. NPDC002411; assembly: GCF_053592955.1. Taxonomy (NCBI): domain Bacteria; kingdom Bacillati; phylum Actinomycetota; class Actinomycetes; order Micromonosporales; family Micromonosporaceae; genus Micromonospora; species Micromonospora sp. NPDC002411. The sequence goes on from NZ_JBSFBM010000032.1 coordinate 21,786, forward strand.
ACGTGACGATGCTGGTGGGCAACGGGTACGTGCCGGGGCACGCGGAGTTGGCGTTGGGGCTGCTGCGCGCCGAGCCGGGGGTGCGTCAGCTGTTCGCGGCGCGGATCGCGGCAGACTGAGGTCATGACGAACCCCTCGACGTTGTACCGCGGCGGCGTGCTGCACTGTCCCGCCGATCCGAGCGCGACCGCGCTGCTGGTGTCCGATGGGCGGATTGCCTGGTTGGGGACCGACGGTGACGCGCCGCCGGCCGATCGGTTGGTGGACCTGGACGGGGCGTTGGTGACGCCGGCGTTCGTCGACGCGCACGTGCACGCCACCGACACGGGGTTGGCGTTGTCCGGGCTGGAGTTGTCCGGGGTGCGCTCGGCGGCGCAGTTGTTGGACGCGGTGGCCGGGTTCGCGGCGGGTCTGCCGGCGGACGCGGTGGTGCTGGGGCACGGCTGGGACGAGTCGGGTTGGTCGGATCCGGCGTTGCCGGACGCGGCGGCGTTGGATCGGGCGGCCGGTGGGCGGCGGGTGTACCTGTCGCAGGCGTCGATCCATTCGGCGTTGGTGTCGTCGGCGCTGCTGGCGGCGTGTCCGCAGGCGGCGCAGGCGGCCGGGTTCGACGCGTCGGGGTGGTTGCGGCGCGACGCGCACCACGTGGTGCGGGCGGCGGCGCAGGGGTCGGTGAGCCGGGCGCAGCGGGTCGCCGCGCAGCGGGTGGCCCTGTCGCACGCGGCGTCGCTGGGGATCGCGGCGGTGCACGAGTGCGGTGGTCCGGACATCTCCGACGAGGAGGACTTCACCGGGTTGCTGGGCATCTCCGGTGCGGGGGTGCCGGAGGTGTACGGGTACTGGGGCGAGTTGGGTGGCGCGGCGCGGGCCCGGGAGCTGGGTGCCGTGGGCGCCGGTGGTGATCTGTTCGCCGACGGGGCGTTGGGGTCGCGTACGGCGCACGTGTCGCAGGCGTACGGCGACGGTGAGGGCTGCGGGCACGGGTATCTGACGGTCGAGCAGGTGCGTGATCACCTGTTGGACTGCGCGGCGCATGGCATGCAGGGCGGTTTCCACGCAATCGGGGACGCGGCGATCGGCACGGTCCTCGACGGTTTCGCGGCGGCTGCCGCGACGGTGGGTGTGGAGCGGTTGCGCGCGGCCCGGCACCGCATCGAGCACGCGGAGATCATGAACAGGCGGTTGATCGCCCGGTTCGTGGAGTACGGGGTCGTGGCGAGTATGCAGCCGGCGTTCGACCGGTTGTGGGGTGGCGCGGGTCGGATGTACGAGGCGCGGTTGGGGTTGGACCGGTCGTTGGAGTCGAACCCGATGGGTGCGATGCACTCGGTGGGTGTGGCGTTGGCGTTCGGGTCGGATTCGCCGGTGACGCCGCTGGACCCGTGGGGGTCGGTGCGGGCGGCGGCGGCGCACCACAACCCGGCGCAGCGGATGAGTGTGCGGGCGGCGTTCGCCGCGCACACCCGTGGTGGGTGGCGGGCGGTGCACCTGGACGTCGAGGGGGTCCTCGCGTTGGGCGCGCCGGCGACGTTCGCGGTGTGGTCGACGCCGGCGGGGGTGGAGCGGGGTCTGCCGGTGTTGCAGGCCGAGGACCCGGAGGTGCGGGGTCCGGAGGACCCGACGCCGTTGCCGGTGTGCCGGCGCCTGGTGCTGCGCGGTGAGGTCATCTACGAGGAAGGGTCATCATGACCGGGAAGCTTGATCTTGATCCGGTGCTGGTGGCGCGGGCGCGGGAGTTGGCGCGCCGGGCCGGGCAACCGGTGGTGGACCTGGCGCGCAGCCACACGACGGTGTCGGTGGAACGGGCGGTGCTGCGGCTGGCCGGGGTGACCGGCGCCGACCCGGACGGCATCCCGTGGGTGAACCGTCTCGTCGACGCCGTCGCCGCGGACGTCGGTCTGGGGCACGGGGTGGCGGTGCCGGTCTTCGACGCTCTCGCCCGTGAGGGCCTCACCGACGTGACGTTGCTGGCGCAGAAGGCCGCGGCCGGGTCGGTGCGGTTCACCCAGCCCACCGGGCGGGCGGCGACGGCGGCCCGGAGCGCGGCGCGCAAGGCCGTCGGGGCGGGTATCCGGCGCATCGACCGTCGGCGCGCCGAGCGGGACCGCCTCGTCAAGCGTCACGGTGACCCGGCGCAGCGGCCGTGGATCTACCTGATCGTGGCCACGGGCGACATCTACGAGGACATCCCGCAGGCGCAGGCGGCGGCGCGGGCGGGCGCGGACGTGATCGCGGTGATCCGTTCCACCGGGCAGTCGCTGTTGGACTACGTGCCCGAGGGCGCGACCCGGGAGGGGTTCGCCGGCACGTACGCCACGCAGGAGAACTTCCGGTTGATGCGCGCGGCGTTGGACGAGTCGTCGAAAGAGGTGGGCCGCTACGTGCGGTTGACCAACTACGCGTCCGGGTTGTGCATGCCGGAGATGGCGACCCTCGCCGGCCTGGAACGGCTCGACATGATGCTCAACGACTCGATGTACGGGATCCTGTTCCGCGACATCAACCCGGTGCGCACGTTCGTCGACCAGCGGTTCTCCCGGCAGGTGCACGCGCGCGCCGGGATCATCATCAACACCGGTGAGGACAATTACCTGACCACCGCCGACGCGGTCGACGAGGCGCACACGGTGACGGTGTCGCAGCTGCTCAACGAGTTCTTCGCGCACGAGGCGGGGTTGGCGGACTGGCAGTTGGGGTTGGGGCACGCGTTCGAGATCAACCCGGAGGTGCCGGAGTCGTTCCGCCTGGAGTTGGCGCACGCCCTGTTGGCGCGGGAGTTGTTCCCCGACGCCCCGTTGAAGTGGATGCCGCCGACGAAGCACATGACCGGTGACGTGTTCCGGGGCAACCTGCTCGACGGGTTCTTCAACCTGGCGGGGGCGCTGACCGGTCAGGGCATCCTGCTGGTGGGGATGATGACCGAGGCGGTGGTGACGCCGTGGTTGTCCGACCGGGACATCGCCCTGCAGAACGTGCGGTACGTGCTGGGCGCGGCCGGTGGGTTGCACGAGGACTTCGTGCCGGTGCCGGGCGGGTTCATCCGCCGCCGCGCCAACCAGGTCCTCGGTGAGGCGCTGGACCTGTTGGAACGCATCGGGGAGCAGACGTTGCTGACGGCGATCGCCGAGGGCACCTTCGGGATCATGAAGCGGCCGGCGGACCGGGGCAAGGGCCTCGCCGGGGTCGCCGCGCACGAGGCGGACTACTGCAACCCGGCCACGGACATCCTGGAGGCGGCGTCATGAGCGGCCAGATCGTGCGTCCGTACGGGGACACCACCGGTGACGGGATGGTGCAGGTGTCGTTCACCCTGCCGGTGTCGCACGACAAGCGGGCCGAGGGCGCGGCGGTGCAGTTGGCCAACAAGATGGGCATCGACCCGGCGATGGTGGTGCACGCCAAACCGATGGGCGACGGGTTCACGTTCTTCGTCGTGTACGGGCGGGTCAATCACCTGGTCGACCTGAACGCGGTGCAGGTGGTGGAACGGGACTTCGCCCTGCTGTCGGCGAAGGACGTCAACACGGTGATCAAGCAGCGGTTGCGACGCAAGTTGTCAGTGGTCGGCGCGTGCATCGGCACCGACGCGCACACCGTGGGCATCGACGCGATCCTCAACGTCAAGGGCATCGCGGGGGAGAAGGGCCTGGAGTACTACCGGGAGCTGAAGGTCACCAACATGGGTGCGCAGGTCAGCGTGCCGGAGTTGGTGGAGACGGCCCGGGTGGAGAAGGCCGACGCGGTGCTCGTGTCGCAGGTCGTCACGCAGCGCGACGCGCACCTGCACAACACCCGGGAGATGTCGGCGGCGTTCCGGGAGGCGATGCCGGCGGGCCGGCGCCCGTTGTTGATCGTCGGTGGTCCCCGGTTCGACGAGACGATGACCGACGAGTTGGGTGTGGACCGGATCTTCGGTCGGGGCACCACGCCCGGCGAGGTGGCCAGTTACCTCGTGCACGCCCTGATCACGAAGCGGAAGGCGATGGCATGAGGAAGGCGATGGCATGACCGACGCACGGCTCGGGTTGACGGTGACGCACCGGCGGTATGTGCCGTACTCGCACGCCCACTACGCGGGCAACCTGGTCGACGGGGCGTACGCCCTGGGGTTGTTCGGGGACGTGGCGACCGAGGTGTGTATTCGCACCGACGGCGACGAGGGCCTGTTCGCCGGGTACTCCGATGTGCGGTTCAGCGCCCCCATCCACGCCGGTGACGTGGTGGAGGTGACCGCTCAGGTGTCGCGTGTGGGCTCCCGCAGCCGCACCCTGGACCTGGCCTGCGTGGTGGTGTGCCGGGGTCGCCCGGACCGCTCCGAGTCCGCCGCGGAGGTCCTGGACCCACCGATCGTGGCGGTCACCGCGACCGGCACCGTGGTCGTTCCCGCAACGTCGTGACCCTGGCCGTCTGCGCGGACGTCGGGTCCACGTACACCAAGGCGGCGGTGGTGGACCTGGCCGCCGGCGTGCTGGTGGGTGCCGCGTCGGCGCCCACGACGGTCGGCACCGACGTGCTGCACGGCCTGGACGCCGCGGTCACGGCGGCCACCGTCGGGCTCGGTGTCCGCGACGTGCCGTGGTACGTGTGCTCGTCGGCCGGCGGTGGACTGCGGCTGGCCGTCATCGGCTACGAGCCGCTGGTCACCGCGCAGGCCGGCCGGCGCGTCGGGTTGTCCGCCGGCGCGCACGTGGTGCACGTGGCGGCCGGTCGGCTCGGCGCGACGGACCTGACGGCGTTGCGCGCCTCCCAACCCGACGTGGTCCTGCTCGTCGGCGGCACCGACGGCGGTGACGCCGACACGGTCACCCACAACGCGACCCGGCTGGCCCGCGCCCGGTGGCGCAAACCGGTGGTGTACGCGGGCAACGCCGACGTCCGCGAGGACCTCACCGCCCTGCTGGCGGCCGCCGGGGTGCCGGTGACGGGCGCGGAGAATGTCCTGCCCCGCATCGGGGTCCTCGCCCCGGCGTCGGCGCGCGCGGCGATCCGCGAGGTGTTCCTGCGCCACGTCATCGGAGGTAAACGACTGTCGCGGGGCACCCGGTTCGCGCGGCTGGTCCGCGCGGCCACCCCCGACGCGGTCCTCACCGGTGTGGAGGTGCTCGCTGACACCATCGGCGGTGACCTGGCCGTGGTCGACGTGGGTGGCGCCACCACCGACGTGTACTCGGTGCTCACCCCCGACGAGCGGGCCACCGGGCCCGGTCGGGAGGTCGCCGGCAGTCTCTGGCGGGCCCGCACCGTCGAGGGGGACCTGGGCATGCGGTGGAGCGCGCCCGGGGTGCTCCGCGCCGCCGTCGAGGAGCGGCTGCTCACTCCGGGCGACGCCGACGACCTGGCGGCCGACGCGGACCGTCGGGCCACCGACCCGGCGTTCCTGGCCGTCGACGACACGCAGCGGGCCGTGGACGCCCGGATCGCCACCCTCGCGGCGACGGTGGCCCTGCGGCGACACGCGCGGGGCGCGGCGACGGGTGAGCGGGCCGGACGGGACCTGCGTGACGTGCGGTTGCTGGTGGGTTCCGGTGGGGTGCTGCGGCACGCTCCGACGCCCGTGTCCGGGCAGGTGTTGGCGGCGGTCCTCGCCGACCACGCCGGCGGGTGGGCGTTGCCGCGCGCCGCCACCGCTGTGGTCGATGCCGACTACGTGCTGGCCGCCGGAGGGCTCCTCGCGCAGGAGCATCGGGCGGCGGCGGGGACGCTGCTGCGTCACCATCTGCGGACACATTGAGACGCGCCGACCCGACACGCCGTGTCGCAACACACGACAGGCCGGGTGTGGGTTGACAACCAACGGGGGTCGGCACGTACCGTCTTTGAGTCCTACCACGGGAAGCGGCTGTTGTTCGCTTCGTCCCTTCGTCCGCTGGCCGAGCGACATGTTTCAGCATCATCGTCGCGGCGGCCAGGTCCAGCGGGCGGGGGTCGGCGGGGCGGCGCGAACCGGCCGCGGTTACCGGTGTACGGGCAGGGTGAGGTGCACGGCCAGTAGACAACGGCCCGGCGGGGGCAGCCAGTCCACGTCCGGTCGGTCCGAAGGTCGTCGTGCCCCATCCTCGCCACACCGGCCGGGAAGGGCCTGGGAGCATCGGGGCGCGGCGCGAGCCGCGCCCCGATTTCGTCCCCACCGCGCCCACTGTCGCCTCACCTGATCATCGCGCCCCACCGTTCACTGCCGGCTGCCCGATGCGGCTGCTCCAGCCTCCGGCCAGGTAGCCTTCGCCCCGTGATCGAGGTGAAGCGGTGACGACCCTGGACCGGGATGAGACCCACGCCCCGGCGGCGCCGACCCGACCGGTCGTGACGGGTCGGCCGCTGCCGTTGCGGGTCGCCGCGCCCCTGGCCGTGGCCGCCGGGCTGGCCCTGCTGGTGGCGTTCCCCCCGTACGGGGTGTGGCCGCTCGCCCCGGTCGGCGTGGCGTTGCTGGCCGCCGCCACCCACCGGCGGCGGTTGCGCGCCGGCGCCGGCCTGGGCTTCCTCGCCGGCGTGGCGCTCTTCGCCCCGCTGCTGGCCTGGACGAATTTGCACACCGGCTACCTGCCGTGGGTGCTCCTGTCGCTGTTGCAGGCCGGCTACCTGGCGTTGCTCGGCGCGGCCACGGCTTGGGTGTCCCCGCTGGTCGACCGCGTCCGCTGGTCGTGGCCGGTGCTGACCGGGCTGCTGTGGGTCGGGCAGGAAGCCCTGCGCGACCGCACCCCGTTCGGCGGTTTCCCGTGGGGGCGGCTGGCGTTCAGCCAGGACACCTCCCCGCTGCTGCGCCTGGCCTCGCTGGGCGGCGCGCCGCTGGTGACCTTCGCGGTGGCGCTCCTGGGCGGGCTGCTCGTCACCGCCGTCTGGCACACCTGGACCACCCTGCGCCCCACCACCCTCAACCCCTCCGGCACCGGCTCGACCACGGGGCCGGCCGACACCGAGCCGCCCGTCGAGACCGCGACGGTCACCGGGTCGTCGGCGCGGCGGTGGGCGCCGGTGGCCGTACCGGCGGCCCTGGCGGTCGCGCTGACCGCCGGGGCGCTGCTCGTGCCCGTCGCCGCCGCCGGGTCCGGCGCCACGGTCACCGTGGCGATCGTGCAGGGCAACGTGCCACGCCTGGGCCTGGACTTCAACGCCCAACGGCAGGCGGTGCTCAACAACCACGTCGACGCCACCCTCGAACTGGCCGCCCGGGTCGCCGCCGGCCAGCAGCGCCAACCCGACCTGGTGGTGTGGCCGGAGAACTCCAGCGACATCGACCCGCTGCGCAACCCCACCGCCGGTGCGCGGATCTCCCAGGCCGCCGACACCGTGCGCGCGCCGATCCTGGTCGGCGCGGTGCTGCTCGGGCCGGGCGCCGGGCAGGTCCGCAACGCGGGCATCCTGTGGCGGCCCGGCACCGGCGCGGACCTCGACCAGCTGTACACCAAACGCCACCCCGTGCCGTTCGCCGAGTACGTGCCGCTGCGCGACGTGGCCCGCATGGTCAGCAAGCAGGTCGACCTGATCCGCAGCGACTTCGTGCCGGGGAGCACCCCGGGCGTGGTACGCGTCGGCCCGGCCGTGCTGGGTGACGTGATCTGCTTCGAGGTCGCCTACGACGAGGTGGTCCGTGACACCGTCACCGGCGGAGCGCAACTGCTGGTCGTACAGACCAACAACGCCACCTTCGACGTGGCGGAGGCCCGTCAGCAGTTGGCCATGGTCCGGTTGCGGGCCGTCGAGCACGGCCGACCGGCGTTGATGGCCTCCACGGTCGGCGTGTCCGGGTTCGTGGCACCCGACGGGCGGGTAAGCGATGCCACCGGGTTCAACACCCGGGAGGTCGTGGTGCGGCAGCTGCGCCTCGACGACGGACGTACCCTCGCCACCCGGCTCGGTTGGTGGCCGGAGGTGGTGCTCGCCGCGCTGGCCGCGGCGGCCCTGGTCGGCGCCGCGGTGGTGCGCCGGCGGCAACGGATCATGCCCGGTTAGCAACAGCCGGTACGCCGGCGGGAGCGGAGGAACCGTGATCCAGGCGACCGATACGATCCGACGCCCGGACGAGGTGCCCGGCGTGGGCCGGGTGCTGGTGGTGATCCCCACCTACAACGAGGCCGACAACATCGCCGCGATCGTGGGCCGGGTCCGACGCGCCGCCCCGGCGGTGCGGATACTCATCGCCGACGACAACAGCCCCGACGGCACCGGTGCGATCGCTGACGCCCTCGCCGACGGCGACACCCACGTGCAGGTGTTGCACCGTCACGGCAAGGAGGGCCTCGGCGCGGCGTACCTGGCCGGGTTCGGGTGGGCCCGGGAGCGCGGCTACCAGGCGGTCGTGGAGATGGACGCCGACGGCTCCCACGCCCCGGAGGACCTGCCGGCGCTGCTGAACGCCGCCCGCGACGCCGACGTGGTGATCGGCTCGAGGTGGACCAGCGGCGCCCGTGTGCTCAACTGGCCGCTGCGGCGGCTGTTGCTCTCGCGCGGCGGCAACCTGTACGCGCGTCTCGCGCTGGGCATGCCGGTCTCGGACGCCACCGGCGGTTACCGGGTGTACCGGATCAGCGCGTTGGACGCCATCGACCTGGAGTCGGTGACCTCGCAGGGGTACTCGTTCCAGGTGGAGCTGTCCCGCCTGGCGCACCAGGCCGGGGTGCGGATCGTGGAGGTGCCGATCACGTTCGCCGAGCGGGAACGCGGGGACAGCAAGATGAGCCCGAAGATCGTGGCCGAGGCGCTGTGGCGGATCACCGCCTGGGGTGTGCAGGACCGACGCCAGGCGGTACGCCGTGGCCTGAACGGCACAGCCACCGGTCAGGCGCGGTGGCCGTGAGCGCGGTCGTGTCATGCTGGATGGGCGGGACACGCCCATGGTGTCGCGGGAATGGCGATGAGGTGAGATGCGCCGAGGACTGAAGTTCGTGCCGTTGGCCCTGTTGCTGGCGGTGGTGGTGGAACTGGCGGTGTTCGTCGGTGTGGGGCGGGCGCTGGGGTTCGGGGTGGCCGTGCTGCTGGTCTTCGCGGCGTCCCTGCTGGGGTTGGTGCTGCTGCGCCGTGAGGGCATGCGCGCCTGGCGTGGGTTCCGGTCCGCCGCGGCGGCCGGGCAGCCACCGGGCGGGCAGGTGACCGACGGGCTCGTCGGGTTGGCCGGGGCGTTGCTGCTCGCGGTGCCCGGTCTGGTCAGCGGTCTGGCCGGGTTGCTGCTGCTGGTGCCGCCGGTGCGGCGACTGGCCCGCGCCGGGGTGCGACGCGCCACCGAGCGGCGGGTGTCGTCGATGGTCGCCGGTGACCTGTTCGGCCCCCGTACGGTGCGGGTGCGCCAGGGTGCGCCGCAACCGACCCCACGACCGGAGCAACCGGTGGTGGTCGACGGCGGTCGGGCGCTCGAGGGCGAGATCGTGGAGCCTGGCCGCAACTGAGCACATCCATCATCTTCAGCAAATTGAACGTTTCTGACCGGTACGAGGCGATCGAGG
>NZ_JBSFBM010000033.1:0-30796 GCF_053592955.1 Micromonospora sp. NPDC002411
CGACCTCGCCCGAGATGCCGGCGACCGCGTGAAGAGTATGTAGCCCATCTTCGTTGTCGACCACGATCCCGCCCAGCTGATTTTCGAGGTGGCCGACCCAAACTCCGTCGCCGGCCCGTGCCAGCGCGAACGGCCCAGACAGCCCGATGTGGAGGCCGGTGCCTGCCGGGATCACGTGGATGTGAACGTGCGGTAACTCGGCGACGGTGATGAGGTGGGCGACCTGTTCGGCCATGATGCCGGTGTGTTCGTCGCCCGCGCGGCGGAGCGTGGATTCGTCCAGCACGGCCACCACCTGCGGGGGGCTGTCGCCGGTGAGGATCTTGTGTCGGCTCATCCGAGCGCTTACCTGTTGGTCTACCTCGGTGGCCGACATGAGGTCGTTCAAGCGCATCACGACGCGGGCATAGTTCTCGGTCTGGAGCAGGCCCGGAATCAGGAGTGGCTCGAAGAGACGAAGCTGTCACGCGCCGCGCAGGCGTGCGGATGCAGGCCCTGCCGGCCAAACGCCGCCGTCGTCCGGTGCGGGTCGGATGACCCCGCACCTGCCGATGCGTCCGGCGTGGTTGTGCCGCAACTGCGCCGCGCCCTGGCCATGCCGCCCGGCTCAGCTCGCGCTGGCGACCGAGTTCTACGGTCATTCGATCGCACTGGCCTTCTACCTGGCCGCGTCGATGCAGGAGGCGATCGACGACGTGTACGGCCTGGGTCTGCGCCCGGACCTGCCCGCTCTGCACGCCCGGTTCCTCGGGTGGCTGTCGCTGGCCCGTCGGTCCCACCCACGTTGAAGCAAAGGACGCCGGCCGGGTGGGGGGGGCCCCCCCCCCCGGGGGGGGGCGCCCCGCCCGCCGGCGTTCGGGTCGGCTGTGGTTTCGGTGTCGCGTCGCCGGTGCCGCCGGCCAGGGATGTCGGTGCGACGGACTAGAGTCGCTGCCGTGACAGCTACGACGCCGCGCCTGCTCCTCGTCGACGGACATTCCATGGCATACCGGGCCTTCTTCGCCCTGCCTGTGGAAAACTTCTCCACCACGACGGGTCAGCCGACCAACGCGGTGTACGGCTTCACGTCGATGCTGATCAACGTGCTGCGCGATGAGCAGCCCACCCACATCGTGGTGGCCTTCGACGTCTCCCGCCGTTCCTTCCGCACCGAGCAGTACGCGGAGTACAAGGCCGGCCGCAGCGAGACCCCGAACGACTTCAAGGGCCAGGTCAGCCTGGTCAAGGAGGTCCTGGCCGCGCTCCAGATCCCGGTGGTGGAGAAGGAGGGCTTCGAGGCCGACGACGTCATCGCCACGCTCGCCTGTCAGGCCCGCGACCAGGGCATGTCGGTGCTGATCAGCAGCGGTGACCGGGACGCGTTCCAGCTGGTCGACGACCAGATCACCGTCCTCTACCCGCGCAAGGGCGTCTCCGACCTGGCCCGGATGGATCCGGCGGCGATCGAGGCGAAGTACGGCGTCGGCCCGCAGCAGTACCGGGACCTCGCCGCGCTCGTCGGCGAGACCAGTGACAACCTGCCCGGCATCCCCGGCGTCGGCCCGAAGACCGCCGCTAAGTGGATCACCACGTACGGCGGGGTGGAGGGCGTGATCGCCCGCGCCGACGAGATCAAGGGCAAGGCCGGTGACAGCCTGCGGGAGCGCCTTGCCGACGTGATCCGCAACTACGAGATCAACCGGCTCGTCTCCGACCTGGAGCTGCCGCTGCGCCCGGAGGACACCCGCTGGACCGGGTGGGACCGGGAGGCCGTGCACCAGGTGTTCGACACCCTCGAGTTCCGCATCCTGCGCGACCGCCTCTACCAGTACCTGGAGGCGGTCGAGCCGGAGGCCGAGTCCGGGTTCGACCTCTCCGGCGAGGTGCTCACCGAGCCCGGGGCACTGGCCGGCTGGCTGGAAACGCACGCGCCGACCGGCACCCCGGTCGGGCTGGCGGTCAAGCTCGACACCGGCGTCAACCGCCGGCACACCGCCTCGATCACCGGTCTGGCGCTGGCCACCGCCGGCGGCGCGGCGGCCTGGGTCGACCCGGCGCGTCTCGACCCGACCGACGAGGGTGCCCTCGCCGGCTGGCTGGCCGACGCACAGCGACCCAAGGTGCTGCACGACAGCAAACCGGCCGTGCTGGCCTGCGCCGCGCACGGCTGGCAGCTCGCCGGCATCGTCCGCGACACCCAGATCGCCGCATACCTGGCCCGCCCCGACCAGCGCTCCTACGACCTCACCGACCTGGCGCTGCGCTACCTGCACCGGGAGCTGCGGGTCGACGTCCCCGAGTCGGGCCAGCTCACCCTCGACGGGCTGGGCGACGAGGGCGTCGCCGAGCAGAACCTGATGCTGCAGGCCCGCGCCACCCTCGACCTGGCCGACGCGATCGACGCCGAGCTGTCCCGCGACGGCGAGCAGTCCGCCCGGCTGATGGCCGGGGTCGAGCTGCCGTTGATGCGGGTGCTGGCCGGCATGGAGAGCACCGGCATCGCCGCCGACACCCACTACCTGTCCGAGTTGGAGGCGCACTTCGCCGCCGAGGTGAAGGCCGCCGCGCAGGGCGCGTACGAGGCGGTGGGTCGGGAGTTCAACCTCGGCTCACCCAAGCAGCTGCAGGAGATCCTCTTCACCGAGCTGGGTCTGCCGAAGACCAAGAAGATCAAGACGGGTTACACCACCGACGCCGACGCCCTGCAGTGGCTCTACGCCCAGCAGCCGCACCCGGTGCTGGCCCACCTGCTGCGCCACCGCGACGTGGCCAAGCTCAAGTCGACAGTGGACGGTTTGCTGAAGTCGGTCTCCGACGACGGCCGGATCCACACCACCTTCAACCAGACGGTGGCGGCCACCGGTCGGCTCTCCTCCACCGAACCCAACCTGCAGAACATCCCGATCCGCACCGAGGAGGGCCGGCGTATCCGCCGCGCCTTTGTGGTGGGGGAGGGCTACGAGTGCCTGCTCACCGCCGACTACAGCCAGATCGAGATGCGCATCATGGCGCACCTGTCGTCGGACGACGCGCTCATCGAGGCCTTCAACTCCGGCGCCGACTTCCACGCCGCCACCGCCTCGTCGGTCTTCGGGGTGCCGCTCGACGAGGTCACCCCCGACCAGCGGCGCAAGATCAAGGCCATGAACTACGGCCTGGCGTACGGGCTCAGCGCGTTCGGCCTGTCCCAACAACTCAGCATCAGCACCGAAGAGGCGCGCGGGCTGATGGAGAACTACTTCGCCGGTTTCGGCGGGGTGCGCGACTACCTCCAGCAGGTCGTCGCCCGGGCCCGCCAGGACGGCTACACCTCGACCATCCTGGGGCGCCGCCGCTACCTGCCCGACCTGGTCAGCGACAACCGGCAGCGCCGCGACATCGCCGAGCGGATGGCGCTCAACGCCCCCATCCAGGGCTCCGCGGCCGACATCATCAAGGTCGCGATGCTGCACGTCGACACCGCGCTCGGCGATGCCGGGCTGCGCTCGCGGATGCTGCTGCAGGTGCACGACGAGTTGGTCTTCGAGGTCGCCCCCGGCGAGCGGGAGGCATTGGAGGCACTCGTCCGCCACGAGATGGGCGGGGCGTACCCGCTGTCGGTGCCCCTGGAGGTGTCGGTGGGCGAAGGCCGGGACTGGAACAGCGCTGATCACTGATTGGGTTGCGGGGTGTCCTGGCCTGTGCGGTGAGGGGGTTCCGGGGCAGCCCGACCCACTCCGCGCGGTCGGGCTTGATCCCTGCGTGGGTCGGGCTGCCCCGGAACCCTGACCTGGTCCCGCCAGTCGCGTCGCTGCCCGTCCGTAAAGCCGCACTCGATCGCTGGGCCGCGTCTCGTCCCGCTGGGTCGCGCCGTCTCGGGAGCCCGTGCGGGCGGCCGGTTCGCTACTTCATCGGGTCGTGGCCCCAGTTCATGAGGGACCAGCGCCACTTGGTGTCGCGGACGTTGCCGGAGGGGCGCTGCGCCATGTGCCGGCGTACGTAGCCGACCACCTTGCGCATGTGCTTGTAGTCGCCCTCGGAAAGATCGCTGCGTTTACGACGTAACAGGTTGATGATCTTCCGGCCGGACTCGTGCCCGACGGACTCGCCGCCACCGGAACGACCGCCCTTGTGCCAGCCAACCTGCTTCGACTCGTCGGTCTCCAGCCAGGACGACAGCTCAGCGGGCTTCATGTTCACCGCCTCGGTGAACTCCCGGTAGGTGTCCCGGCCCTGGTCGTCAGCCCTGCTCATGGCGCAGCGCCTCGGGGCGGTGGGCTACGTCGCGGCCCGTTCCGTCACTGCGAACCCGGTACTGCGGGTCGTCGGGCGCCGCGTTCACGGCCCGCCCCCGGATCCGGGTCCGTTCGGTGATGGTCTCCTGCACCACGCCGTACGCGCGGCTGCCGTGGGCCGACCAGGAGACATGGTCGCCCTTGTGGAATCTCTGTTCGGCCATGCCCTCGGCTACCCGACGCCCAGGGGGCGAAACGGCTACGGCGTGATCTCGGCGATCGGCAGCTTGATGTCGAACGGCTCGGTCAGCTCGATCACGTCAGCGCCGTCGGCGACCAGCTCGTACTGCCGCTCACCGCCCGGCCCCACGTGGTCGCCGATCCGGTACGCGTAGACGTGCAGCGGGTCCTGCTCGATCCGCCAGTAGAACGGGATGCCGGCGGCAGCGTACTCACCGGGCTTCGCGAACCGGTCGATCCGTCGCGTGCCGGGCGAGACGATCTCCACGGCGAGTGCGACGTCCGCCGGCCGTAACGTGGACCGGTTGGACGGCACCTCGGCGCGACAGAGCAGCACGTCTGGCTGCCGGCTGGTGTTGCGGCTGAGTGCGACGCCGACTGCTTGCGCGGCGCGAAGATTCGCCGGGGCGTGCGAGCGCAGCCACAGCCACAGCAGGCTGCAGATGTCTTGATGGCCCAGGGTGGGGGAGGGTGTCACCTGGATAACTCCGTCGACGAGTTCGACGCGGGGGGCGTCGTCCGGCAGGGCGAGCAGGTCCTCCAGCGTGTAGTCGGCACGCTGCTGCCGCATCGGGTCCGGACACCAGGGGCCAGGTGATGTCGGGATGGGCTCGGCGCTCATGGGGTCGAGCCTACCGGCGATCGATGGCCCGCAGGTCGGACCACAGGTGCGACGCGCTCAGTCGGCGGGCTTCTCGGTGACGAAGATGGCCGTACCGGGAAAGAGGCGCCCGCGCAGTGGACTCCACTGCCCCCAGATGCCCTCGTGCCCCTCCGGCCACTCCGGCTCCACCAGGTCCACCAGCCGGAAGCCGGCACCGACCAGCTCCCGGACCCGGTCGCCGAGCGTGCGGTGCTGCTCGACGTAGGTGGCCACGCCGGATTCGTCCTGCTCGACGTAGGGGGAACGGTCGAAGTACGAGTGCACGGCGGTCAGCCCGCCCTCACCCGGGTCGTCGAGGAAGATCCAGCGCATCGGGTGGGTCACCGAGAACACCCACCGTCCGCCGGGGCGCAGCACCCGGTGCACCTCGGCGTGCAGGGCCGCCGAGTCGTCCACGAACGGGATCGCGCCGAACGCGGTGCAGGCGAGGTCGAAGGACCGGTCGGCGAACGGGAGGGCGAGGGCGTCGGCCTGCACCAGCGGTACGCGTACCCCGGTGTCGTCGGCGGCCTTGGCGGCGTGCCGCAACATGCCGGCGGACAGGTCGAAGGCGATCGGCGAGGCGCCCTGGGTGGCGAGCCAGCGGGCGGCGGCCGCCGCCCCGCAGCCGACCTCCAGCACGCGCCGCCCGGACACCTCGCCGAGCAGGCGGGCGTCGGCCTCGCGGAGTCCTTCCGGACACCAGACGAAGTCCACGTCGCCGAGGAACGCGCCATGCTCGGCCTGGTAGTCGTCGGCGTCGGTGTCCCACCAGCCGCGGTTGGCCCGTCGGACCTCGGCGTCAGCCACCCGGCGCCGGGTGACCCGGCTGTCGTCATCCACGGCGCTCACGCTAGGCCCTACCCGTCGCGTGGGGTGCGGCGGCGCGGCCAAGTTTCGAGTGGCTCCTTGATCGACGTGGTGTCCGCGCCGGCGGGTGGCGGGCGTCCCGACGCCTGTTCGCGCCCGTCCCGCGAGGGTCAGTTGTGGCTGCTGTGACGCACGAGACAGCTGGGGTCGTTTCCGGGCGATTGTTCGCCTTTCGCAGGTCACCGCACGTAGAGAAGCCGGGAGGGCTTGCACGCTGTGGTAATGCGCACGGTAGGCTAGACGATGCGCTCGCGGATCGCGTTGCCTCGGCAGGGAGCAGGTGCGCGGTCGACGGAGCCACATCATGATCTCACTAGCGATCGTTCGGTGTGCCCGGCGACGGATCCGCTGGCGCGAACAGGTCACCGCGACACCAGCCTGCTGTGACAACCCACCGACCGGAGCAACCGCCCACATGACGAGCAGCATCGAGGCCCCCTCGAGCGCCACCCGGGTCACCCACGACGATCTCGGTTCCGAGGAGGCTTTCCTCGCCGCGATCGACGAGACCATCAAGTACTTCAACGACGGCGACATTGTCGAAGGCACCGTCGTCAAGGTCGATCGGGACGAGGTCCTGCTCGACATCGGCTACAAGACCGAGGGCGTCATTCCCTCTCGGGAGTTGTCGATCAAGCACGACGTGGACCCCGCCGAGGTTGTGACGGTTGGTGACCACATCGAGGCCCTGGTCCTCCAGAAGGAGGACAAGGAGGGTCGTCTGATCCTCTCCAAGAAGCGGGCGCAGTACGAGCGGGCCTGGGGCACGATCGAGAAGATCAAGGACGAGGACGGCGTCGTCCGCGGTTCGGTCATCGAGGTGGTCAAGGGCGGCCTCATCCTCGACATCGGGCTGCGCGGCTTCCTGCCCGCGTCGCTGGTCGAGATGCGTCGTGTGCGTGACCTGCAGCCGTACGTCGGGCGGGAGCTCGAAGCCAAGATCATCGAGCTGGACAAGAACCGCAACAACGTGGTCCTGTCCCGCCGGGCCTGGCTTGAGCAGACGCAGTCCGAGGTGCGCACCGAGTTCCTCAACAAGCTGCAGAAGGGCCAGGTCCGCAAGGGCGTCGTGTCCTCGATCGTCAACTTCGGCGCGTTCGTGGACCTCGGCGGCGTCGACGGTCTGGTGCACGTCTCCGAGCTGTCCTGGAAGCACATCGACCACCCGTCCGAGGTCGTCGAGGTGGGCCAGGAGGTCGAGGTCGAGGTCCTGGACGTCGACCTGGACCGCGAGCGGGTCTCGCTGTCGCTGAAGGCGACCCAGGAGGACCCGTGGCGGCAGTTCGCCCGCACCCACGCGATCCAGCAGATCGTGCCGGGTAAGGTCACCAAGCTGGTTCCGTTCGGTGCGTTCGTCCGCGTCGACGACGGCATCGAGGGCCTGGTCCACATCTCCGAGCTGGCCGAGCGCCACGTGGAGATCCCGGAGCAGGTCGTCCAGGTCGGCTCCGAGGTCATGGTCAAGGTCATCGACATCGACCTCGAGCGTCGCCGGATCTCCCTGTCGCTCAAGCAGGCCAACGAGGGCTTCGTCGAGGGCGAGGAGCACTTCGACCCGACCCTCTACGGCATGGCCGCGACGTACGACACCGAGGGCAACTACATCTACCCGGAGGGCTTCGACCCGGAGACGGGCGAGTGGCTCGAGGGGTACGACAAGCAGCGCGAGACCTGGGAGAACCAGTACGCCGAGGCTCGTCTGCGCTGGGAGGCCCACACCAAGCAGGTGCAGACCTCTCGGGCCGCCGACGCCGAGGCCGCTGCCAACCCGACTCCGGTCGTCCCGGCCGCTGCCGGTGGCGGCGGTGGCACCACCTCCTCGTCCAGCCCGGCCCCGAGCCGGCAGGCCGAGGAGCCGGCCGGCACGCTGGCCACCGACGAGGCGCTCGCCGCACTGCGGGAGAAGCTCGCCGGCGGTAAGTGACCCGCTGAACGACGACAGGCCCCGTCCCCGCGATCTTCGGATCGCCGGGGGCGGGGCCTTCGCCGTGAGCAGGTGCCCGGTCGTGGTCGTGGGGCGGCGCTGTCGGGCCGCTCCACCCCGCTCGCGTCGGGCCGCGTCGGGTGGGCGGGTTTGGTGGTGAGCTCGGGCATCCGGTTGACTGGTCGGGTGTTGAGAGTGGGGTTGACCGGCGGGATCGGGTCGGGCAAGAGTGCGGTGGCGGCGCGGCTGGCCGAGCGGGGTGCGGTGCTCATCGACGCCGACACTGTGGCACGGGAGGTCGTGACACCGGGTACGGACGGATTGGCCGAGATCGTTGCCGCCTTCTCCGACACGGTGCTGGACGCTGACGGCGCGTTGGACCGTGCCGCGCTGGGCGCGTTGGTGTTCGCCGACGAGACGGCGCGCCGTCGACTTGAGTCGATCACGCACCCTCGGGTCCGGGCCCGTACCGCTGAACTGACCGCCGCCGCGGCGCCCGACGCGATCGTCGTCAACGACGTACCGCTGCTGGTCGAGGTGGGGCTCGCGCCCACGTACCACCTGGTGATCGTGGTGCAGACGGCCGTGACGACCCGACTGGAACGGCTGGCGCGTGACCGGGGGATGGGCCGCGCGGAGGCCGAGCGGCGGATGGCCGCCCAGGCCGACGACGCCCGTCGTCGGGCCGCGGCGGACGTGGTGCTGACCAACGACGGCAGCCTGGCGGACCTGCACGACGCCGTCGACGCGCTCTGGGCTCGGCGGTTGTTGCCCTACGAGCACAATCTGCGCGAGCGGCGGGTGGTCCCGCCAGGTCAGATCGACCGGGTCGGCGCCGACGTGACCTGGCCGGAGCAGTACGCGCGGCTGGCCGCCCGGATCCGACACGCGCTCGGCTCGGACGCCCTGCGGATCGACCACATCGGTTCGACGGCGGTGCCCGGCCTCGCCGCCCAGGACGTCATCGACGTGCAGGTGGCCGTGTCCAGCCTCGCCGACGCCGATAATGCGCTGGCCGACCGACTGGCGAACGCCGGGTTCCCCCGCGTGCCCGGGCAGTGGTGGGACGACCCGCGTCCGGCTGGCAGCGCTCGGTGGCAGAAGCGGTTGCACGGCAGCGCCGACCCGGGCCGCCCGGTTCGCCTGCACGTGCGGGTGGCCGACTCGCCGGGCTGGCGGTACGCCTTGATGATGCGCGACCACCTGCGTGCCGATCCGGATCAGCGGTCCGCGTACCTGCTGCTCAAGCGGGACCTCGCCGACGCGGCACCGGAGGTCGGCGAATCAGGCACGGCCAGTGATCCGTGGTTCGACGAGGAGTATCTGCGGGCTGAGCAGTGGGCCGAGCAGACCGGCTGGCGGCCCTGAGCGGCACCGGTCAGCGGGCGGCGTGGGGTCGAGGGGTGGCGGCTGGCCGGGGGATCGGGGCGAGCCGGGGCACCACTGTGGGACGGAGATCCAGTTGGGCCCACGCGTCGGCGTCGGTGTGCAGTTCCAGCCGGCGTAGCGACCCGTCGCGATCGATCCAGTAGCGCAGCCGCGCGCCGGCCGAGCCGACCTCGACGACGTCCACGGTCTGCCCGCCGGCGACGTCCTCGCGTATCCGGACGGCCGTACCGCGTGGCCCGACCGACCCGGCGGCCACCGCCGCGTCCACGAGCACGCTCAGGGCGTCGCTGCCGGCTCGGGAGACGCGCCACGGCCCGGCCGGGGGCGGAAGCGGCGGCCGTTCGGGCTGCTCCGCGGTGCCGCCACCGGCGGTGCCCGCGGGCAGGTCCGCCCGGGCCAGACCGGTGGTGTCGCGCCGCAGCAGGGTCCGGCGGTCCGGCACGCCCAGGTCGGCAACCGCGAGGTACGCGGTACGCGTGGTCCAGCTCAACCAGCCGGCGGCCCGCAGATTCGTGTCCGTGCCGACGGGTGCGGTCAGTGTCAGGGTGGCACCGCTCTTCGCCCGCAACCGGGCCGGTAGCTGGTCCAGTCGACGCCGCTCGGCGTCGGTCAGCGCGCGCGGCAGGCCGGGCCGGCCACCGAGGGCGTCCACCGGGTGTAGCGTCGGCCGGTCCGTCCGGTTGAGGACCACAGTGACCGGGCCGACGCCGGGCAGTTGGGTCACCAGTTTGTGCAGGCGGGCGTCCTGGTCGAGCCAGTACCGGGTCTGGCTGTCCGGGTCGGCGCTCGCCGAACCGGCGGTGCTACCGGGTGCCGAACGAGAGGCTGGTGTCCCGGGCAACGGCGCCTGTAGGACGTCCACCGGCCCGGCGGGCACGGTGTCCTGGGCGATCCACCGCGCGCCACCGTCGGGCACCGCCCGCGTCGCGTCCGGGCGGTCGGCGGCGAGGCCGAGGAGCAGGTCGAGCACGGGTGCCAGGTTCGCCCCAGGTTCGAGGCGGTGCAACCGCCAACGGTCCGCGGGAGGCACCAGCGGTGGTGCGGCGGGAGTGGGTACGGCCGCAGGGTCGGGTCGGACCACCAGGACCGCGCCGACCTTCTGCACCAACCCTCGTTCGGCGCCCGCGCCCGGCCCACCCACGTCGAGGTAGAGCAGGGACCGCGACCAGTCCACCCAACCCACCAGTTCGATCCGGGCGGCGTCGACGCCGGCGGTGACCCGGACCCCGGCGCGCAGGTCCCGCAGGTTGGTGACCCGCACGGCGGCCAGCCGCTCGCCCTCGGCGACGGTCAGCGGCCGGGTTGGCTCGGGCGGATCGGGCGCCCAGCTCAACAGCCCGAACACCAACGCCGCTGCGGAGGTCACAGCGGTCAGCGCGAGCAACAGCAGCACGGTACGTCGACGGCGGCTGGCCGGGGTTCGACCGTCCGCCGGGTCGGAGGCAGGCGCGGAGGTGTCGTCAGCGCGGGTGGTCGCTCCGCCGCCGTCGCGACGTCGCCCGGTGGCGGTTCGGCGCCCGCTGGCGGGTCGCCCCCTGCCGGTCGGTCGGGCGGTGGCGGGTCGGCTGGTGGTGGGCCGCGCAGCGGCGTCGGAGGGGCGGGCCGCATCCCCGGTGTCACCGGGGCGGGAGGTGGTGGCTCGTCGCGCGTCCCCGGTGTCGGTGCTGCGTGCGGTGGAAGCCCGCCGTTTGGCGTCGGCGTTGCGGGGGGTGGTGTCGGGAGCCGGGGTCGGAGAGGTGTCCACGGAGATGAAACGGGCGGGGAGGCACCGGGGTGACGAGCAGGGGCGCTCGCGGCGGCCGGTCTGCGCCGTGAGCGCGACCACACCGGTGCGCACGCCGGACGAGCCGGGTGCTGCGACCGCAGTGCCGGGGGCGGCCGGCCGTGATGACGGCCTGGCCACCGGCCCGGTCGGCCGCCGCGAGCGGCCTACATGAAGAGGGTAGTCCCGGTGACATGGGCCACACAATGGGAATATTGAAGCCGATCACGTACCTGGCGTGACGCCCGTTCCTGTCGGACCTCCGGCGTACCGTTGACGGCATGGCGCTCGACATTCCCCGGCTGGACAGCCGCTTCCAGGTCGTCAGTGAGTTCCAGCCGGCCGGCGACCAACCGGCGGCCATCGACGAGCTTGAGCGTCGGGTTCGGCGCGGCGACCGCAACACCGTGCTGCTCGGCGCGACCGGCACCGGCAAGAGCGCCACCACGGCGTGGCTGGTCGAGCGCCTCCAGCGCCCGACCCTGGTGCTCGCCCCCAACAAGACGCTCTGTGCGCAGCTGGCCAAGGAGTTCAGCGAGCTTCTGCCGCACAACGCTGTCGAATACTTCGTCTCGTACTACGACTACTACCAGCCCGAGGCGTACATCCCGCAGACCGACACCTACATCGAGAAGGACTCCTCGATCAACGAGGAGGTGGAGCGGCTGCGGCACTCGGCGACGATGTCGCTGCTCACCCGCCGCGACGTGATCGTGGTGGCGACCGTCTCGGCGATCTACGGTCTCGGCACCCCGGAGGAATACCTCAACCGGGCGGTGAAGGCGCAGATCGGGCAGGAGCTCGACCGCGACCAGTTGCTGCGGCGGCTTGTCGACATCCAGTACACCCGCAACGACATGGCCTTCCAGCGGGGCACCTTCCGGGTCCGCGGCGACACGCTGGAGATCATCCCGGCGTACGAGGAACTGGCGATCCGCATCGAGCTGTTCGGTGACGAGGTGGAGAAGCTCTACTACCTCAACCCGTTGACCGGTGACGTGGTCCGCGAGGTCGACCAGCTGGTGATCTTCCCGGCGACGCACTACGCGGCCGGTCCGGAGCGGATGGAACGGGCGATCCGCGACATCGAGGTGGAGCTGGCCGAGCGGCTCGCCGAGCTGGAGCGGCAGGGCAAGCTGCTGGAGGCGCAGCGGTTGCGGATGCGCACCACCTACGACATCGAGATGATGCGGCAGGTCGGCTTCTGCTCCGGCATCGAGAACTACTCGATGCACATGGACGGGCGGCTGCCCGGCAGCCCGCCGCACGCCCTGCTCGACTACTTCCCCGACGACTTCCTCACCGTTGTCGACGAGTCGCACGTGACCATCCCGCAGATCGGCGGCATGTACGAGGGCGACGCGTCCCGCAAGCGGATGCTCATCGACCACGGCTTCCGGCTGCCGAGCGCGGCCGACAACCGGCCGTTGCGCTTCGACGAGTTCCTGGAGCGGGTCGGTCAGATGGTCTTCCTCTCCGCGACTCCCGGCACCTGGGAGATGGAGCAGGCCCAGGGCGAGTTCGTCGAGCAGGTCATCCGGCCCACCGGTCTGGTCGACCCGCAGGTCGTGATCAAGCCGACCAAGGGCCAGATCGACGACCTCATGCACGAGATCAAGCTGCGGACCGACCGCGACGAGCGGGTGCTGGTCACCACGTTGACCAAGAAGATGGCCGAGGACCTGTCCGACTACCTCCTGGAGAACGGCATCCGGGTGCGTTACCTGCACTCGGAGGTCGACACGCTGCGCCGGGTGGAGTTGCTGCGCGAGCTGCGCAAGGGCGACTACGACGTGCTGGTCGGCATCAACCTGCTCCGCGAAGGCCTGGATCTGCCCGAGGTGTCGCTGGTGGCGATCCTCGACGCCGACAAGGAGGGCTTCCTGCGCAGCGGCCGTTCGCTGATCCAGACCATCGGCCGGGCCGCTCGTAACGTCTCCGGTCAGGTGCACATGTACGCCGACAAGATCACCCCGTCGATGGCGGCGGCGATCGACGAGACGGACCGGCGTCGGGCCAAGCAGATCGCGCACAACGAGGCGCACGGCATCAGCCCGGAGCCGCTGCGTAAGAAGATCCACGACATCCTGGACGACATCTACCGCGAGGCGGAGGACACCGAGAACTCCCGGGTCGGGGGCGCGGTGCGTCAGCTCTCCCGGGGCAAGGCGCCGGTCAAGGAGACCCGCAGCCGCAGCCGGTCCGCCGCCACGACGACCTCGCGGGAGGGGATGGCGCGCGCCGACCTCGCCCAGCTGATCCAGGAGCTCAACGACCAGATGCTGGCCGCAGCCCGCGAGCTGCAGTTCGAGTTGGCGGCCCGGATCCGCGACGAGGTCTCCGACTTGAAGAAGGAGCTCCGCGGCATGGACGCCGCCGGTGTGAAGTGACGGACGGCGAGATCGTCACCGGGCGACCCGACGTCCGTCTGCGCCCGTTCGTGGACCGGTACGTGGGCTACCGGGAACGAGCGGACCTCCCACTGGTCCGCCGGGAGTCGGCGGGTGCCTTCGTGGTGCTGATACTGGGCTGGGGTGCTCCGCTGGACGTGACCGACCCGCGCAGCGCGGAGCGGGGCGTCACGCAGGTCGACTCGTTCGTGGCCGGCACCTTCGACGGTTGGTGTACGACCCGCATGCTGGGCGTGGGGGAGGGCGTCGAGCTGCTGCTCGCCCCGCTGGCCGCCCGCCGGCTTCTCGGCCTGCCGCTGAGCGAGTTGACCAATCGGGCTGTGGAGGTCGGGCAGCTCCCGGGGCGTTGGCTGGCGCGACTGCGTGTCCGGCTCGCCGAGGCACCCGGCTGGCCGGAGCGCTTCGTCCTGCTCGACAGAGTGCTCGGTGCCCGGCTGGCGGCGTCCCCGCCGGTGGACGCCCGCGTCGACCGGGCGTGGCAGTGGCTCGTCGCCAGCGGTGGGCGCGGGAGCGTCGCCGCGCTGGCTGACGAGGTGGGCTGGAGCCGACGACACCTCGCGTTCCGGTTCCGACACGAGGTGGGACTGCCGCCCAAGACGGCCGCCCGGTTGCTGCGTTTCCAGCAGGCGTGCACGGCGCTGGGCAACGTCGGCCCGAACGTCGGGCCGGATGGCCTCGACGGGCCGGGCTGCGAGCCGCCCGCCGGCGTCGAGCGGGCCGAGCCCCCCGCTGCGGCTCCACCCGGCGTGGGCAGGCCGGTCGACTGGGCCGCGGTGGCGGCGGGCCACGGCTACTACGACCAGTCGCACCTGATCCGGGACTTCCGAGAGTTCGCCGGGGTCACCCCGGCCGCGCTGCTCGCCTCCCGGCCGGCAGCCGGCTGACACACCTCGACGAGGCGACCCGCCGAGGTCACATTCGTCCAATTCAGCCCCGGGTCGCCGGCGGCAGAATCAGCTCATGCGAACTGTCTATCCGATTTTCCGTTACCCCGATCCCCGTGCCGCGATCGACTGGCTCTGCTCTGCCTTCGGCTTCCAGGCGCACGTCGTGCACGAGGCGCCGGACGGCTCGGTCGCGCACGCGGAGCTGGTCCTCGACACCGGCATGATCATGCTGGGCGGTCGCGCCGACACCGCACCTCGGCCGGCGGACGACGACTGGTCGGTCTACGTGGCGGTGCCGGACGTCGATGTCCACTGTGCCCAGGCTCGCGCAGCCGGTGCCGAGATCATCCGGGAGCCGTTCGACACCGACTACGGCTCACGCGACTACGCCGCCCGCGACCTGGCCGGCAACGTCTGGTCCTTCGGCACCTACCGGCCCTGAGGCAACCGCGCCGGCCCGCGCGCTGTCTCCACCGTGCCGGTCCGTGCGCTTCACCATGCCGGCGCGCGTCGCGGACGTGCCGACCCGAGACGTCCGCCGGCAGGGTGCCCGCAGGGGGAGGCGGAGGACGGTTGGCGAGCCTTTGGAGCTGAATCGTCTGTGGCATCGCGGCCAGGTGTCCCGTGTCGGCGACGGCAGGCGGCCATCAATCGACCGGCCCCCGCTGACGGCGAATCGTTTGCGGCATCAGCTCCACAGCGACCGCCGGTGGTGATGCCTCCTCGGCAACCTCGGATCTGTCAGGCGCGGGTTGGGCCAGGACGCCGGGGTTACGCCGCCGAGCTCGCCCCCGAGGCGGCGCCTGCTCCGGGACTGGCCTCCGCTGCCGGAAATCCCTGCCGAACAGCGACGGCGGCGGGTGCCGTAGGTCGGAATCGGCGACGGGACCGAATGCCCTGATTGCGGTGTGCGAGCAAACTATTGCACTGGGTGATCGTCCTGCGTACTCTCCCTCGGTGGGGAGGCCGGGATGCCGCTACCAACAAGTCCTGTCATTCGACGTGCACGTCTGGGCGCAGAGTTGCGCCAGCTACGCCGGCGCGAGGCGCTGACCCTGGAGCAGGTCTGCGACCGGCTGGGTTGGGCCTCGACGTCGAAATTGTCCCGCATCGAGCTGGGTCAGAGCCGTCCTGACCTCGCCGATGTGCTCGATTTGCTGGACATCTACAAGGTGCCCTCGCCCGCCCGTGAAGCGCTGATCGTGATCGCCCGGGACGCGGCGACCAGCCGCGGCTGGTGGAAGACGCTGGGCGAGATGAGCGAACGGCAACGCACCTACGCCGAGTTGGAGGCGGGCGCGGCGGACATCGTCGAGTACCAGCCGTCGGTCGTGCCGGGGCTGCTCCAGACGCCCGCGTACGCCCGGGTGCTGGTCACGGCCGGCGCGCGGCTCACGCCCGAGGTGGACGTGGAGGCCGAGGTGCGCGCCCGGGCGCTGCGGCAGGAGGTGCTGCGGCGGGCCTACCCGCCGCGCTACACGGCGGTGCTCGCCGAGGCGGTCTGCGACCCGGGCGACCTGCCGGAGGCGGTCTGGCGTGAACAGTTGCGCCACCTGGTGGCCGTGACCGGGCTGTCGCACGTCACGGTGCGGCTGCTGCCACGCGGGGTGGCCGGCGGCGGGCTGCACCCACTCACGCCGTACTCCTGCTATGCCTTTCCGGACCCGGCGGACCCGCGGACGGTGATGCTCGAGGCGTTGACCACCGACGTGCGGTTGGCCACCCTGCTCGACGTCGACCGTTACCAGCGGATGACCGAGGCGCTGCTGGCGGCGGCGCTGTCACCGGAGGAGACCGTCACCGCGCTGGCCCGCCGCGTGGGCGAGTAGGAGTCGTCGTGCCGCGCGGCCACCGGGCCCGGCGCCCCCGAGCCCGTCGGGACCGGCGGCCGGCGCGTGCGCGGGCACGATAACCGTGCGGTACGACAGCGACCGCGGAGATGCGACAGCGGCTGCTCAGGCCGGTACGTCGAGGAAGTGCTCGACCACGGGCGGCCCGGCGAAGTGCGGTCCGATCAACGCACGCCACTGCTCGAAGCGTTCGGTGGCCCGGAAGTTGTCCTCGTGGGCCTCGACCGAGTCCCATTCGACGAGCAGAACGAAGCGGGTGGGGGACTCGATGCCCCGCGTCATCCGCACCGAGCGGCAACCGGTCGCCCCGGCGAGCACCGGGTGACCCTCGGCGTACGCGGCGGCGAACGCGTCCTCGTGTCCGGGTAGTACGTCGATCAGCGCGACTTCGAGCACCATGTCGGAAAGCCTCCCACGACGGGCGGGGCCGATGGTGTCCCGGGGTCTGTTCCAGCCTGGAGGGTGCCCCTAGGGTGGCACCGTGATCATCGATTGGCTCACCGGCACCGCGTTCCAGGTGGCCGGTACGGGCACCACCTGGGCGGAGCTGTTGGGGTTCGCCACAGGTGTGCTCAACGTGTGGTTGGTGGCCCGGCAGAAGATCGCCAACTGGCCGATCGGCATCGCCAACGTGCTGCTGCTCATGCTGCTGTTCTGGACCGCCGGCCTGTACGCCGACGCCGGGCTCCAGGTCGTGTACGTCGCGCTCGGCTGCTACGGCTGGTGGCACTGGTTGTTCGGTGGCGAGCGGCGGAGCCGGCTCACGGTGAGTCGTACCGGGCGACGGGAGTGGTTGGCGCTGGCCGTGGTCGGCGTGCTGCTCACCGCCGGTCTGTGGGTCCTGCTGGACCGGGCCACCGATTCCACAGTGCCGCTGCCGGACGCGTTGACCACGGCGCTGTCCCTGCTGGCGACGTACGGACAGACCCGCAAGCGGGTGGAGAGCTGGTGGCTGTGGATCGCGGCCGACCTGATCTACATCCCGTTGTACGCGTACAAGGGGCTGCACCTGACCGCCGTCCTCTACCTGGTCTTCCTCGCCCTGTGCGTGCTCGGGTTGCGGGCCTGGCGGGCGGACCTGCGTCGGGTCGACCCGCCGACCCCGGTGCCGCCCGGCCCAGCGCCGGTCGCCGCATGAGCGAGCGCAGCGAGCGAATCAGCAGGCTCAATGCGAAGGTGCCTCATGCCGGCACGCAGCGAAGCGGAGTGACGGCATGAGCGAGCGCAGCGAGCGAATCAGCAGGCTCAGTGCGAAGGTGCCTCATGCCGGCACGCAGCGAAGCGGAGTGACGGCATGAGCGAGCGCAGCGAGCGGGCATCGGAGTTCGGGCACGGGATGGTGGTGGGCAAGTTCTACCCGCCGCACGCCGGGCACCACGCGCTGATCGAGGCGGCAGCCGCCCGCTGCGCGGAGGTCACCGTCGTCGTGGCGCCCTCGCGCCGGGAGTCGATTCCACTCACCCTGCGGCTCGACTGGTTGCGGGACATGCACGCGGACAGGCCTTGGGTCCGCTTCGTCGGCCGGTACGACGACCATCCCGTCGACTATGACGACCCGGCTGTCTGGGACGCGCACTGTGCGGTGTTCCGGGCGGCGGTCGGTTCGCGGCGGGTGGACGCGGTGTTCTCCTCCGAGGCGTACGGCGTCGAGTTGGCTCGGCGCTTCGACGCCGTACCCGTGTCGGTGGATCCGGATCGGCGGACCGTGCCGGTGTCCGGCACGGCCGTCCGCGCGGACCCGGCGGGTCACTGGCGGTGGTTGAGCCCGCCGGTGCGCGCCTGGTTCGTCCGGCGGGTGGTGGTGGTCGGCGCCGAGTCGACAGGCACCACCACGATGGCCGAGGCGCTCGCGGCGCACTACGGCACGCCCTGGGTGCCGGAGTACGGCCGGGAGTTGACCGCCCGCAAGCTGGCCCGGCTGCGGGAGCGTGTCCCGCACGCGAGCGTCTTCGACGTCACCTGGGACCGGGACGACTTCCGCACCGTGGTCCGCGAGCAGCAGGCCGCCGAGGACGCGGCGGCGCGGACGAGTGGGCCGCTGCTGATCTGTGACACCGACGCGCGGGCCACGGCGGTGTGGGAGGAGCGTTACCTGGGCAGCGCGTCGCCGGAGATCCGGGCTGCGGCCCGCCGACCGGCGCTCTATCTGCTCACGGATCACCAGGGGGTGCCCTTCACCGACGACGGGCTCCGCGACGGCGAGCATCTGCGGGCCTGGATGACCGAGCGGTTCCGTACCGAGCTGGCCGGGTGCGGGGTGCCGGTGGTGGAGCTGGCCGGGTCGCATGCCGAGCGGCTGGCGCGGGCGGTGCGGGCCTGCGACGACCTGCTCGCCGCCGGCTGGTCGCTCGCCGAGCCGATTGCCGCACCCAACCTGCACTAGCCTCCTAGGACGCCCAGGGGGTGTGAGGCGTGTGCGGCACCACCCACCGCCCGGGGTGTGATCACGGGCGGTGGTGGGCAACAATGGTCACCGAGGAGGGGAGTATTCCCCCGCAACGGAGTCGTCAGCACGGTCGATCGTCGGAACCTCGGCGTCCCGACCCGGCTCCGTTGGTCGCCTCCCGGTGACGGGTGGCGGCGGAAGAGACCTCCGACAGTCACCAGAGTGAGCGACAGCGGCACACCGGCCCCTCCGGGGGCGTACGGTGTGCCCGACGCCGCGTGTCTGCCGGAGGAATGAACGTTGGACGTGTCCGGATTGGTGTGGGCGGGGACGCTTGTCGCACTGACTGCGGTCCTGCTCGTCGACCTGTTGATCATTGGTCGGCGCCCGCACGAGCCGAGTGTGCGGGAGTCGAGCCTCTGGGTCGCCTTCTACGTCGGTCTCGCCCTGCTCTTCGGGGCCGGTGTCTGGTTGACCTCGGGTGCCAGTTCCGCCGGGCAGTTCTACACAGGTTGGCTCACCGAGTACAGCCTCTCGGTGGACAACCTCTTCGTCTTCGTGATCATCATGGCCCGCTTCGGGGTGCCCCGGCAGTACCAGCAGAAGGTGCTGCTCGTCGGCATCGTGCTGGCGCTGGTGATGCGCGGTGGGTTCATCGCCGCCGGTGCCGCGTTGATCACGCAGTTCTCCTGGGTCTTCTACATCTTTGGCGCGTTCCTGATCTACACCGCGGTGAACCTGGCCCGGCAGGGTGAGCCGGACGAGGACGAGTTCTCCGAGAACGTGCTGATCCGGTGGAGCCGCAAGGCGCTGCCGATCTCGAAGGACTACGACGGCGCGAAGCTCACCACCCACGTCGCCGGCAAGCGGCTGTTCACCCCGATGCTGATCGTGATGATCGCGATCGGCACCACCGACCTGATCTTCGCCCTGGACTCGATCCCGGCGATCTTCGGCATCACCCAGGAGCCGTACCTGGTCTTCACCGCGAACGTCTTCGCGTTGATGGGCCTCCGGCAGCTCTACTTCCTGCTCGGCGGCCTGCTCGACCGGTTGATCTACCTGAGCTACGGCCTGGCCGTGGTGCTCGGCTTCATCGGGGTCAAGCTGGTGCTGGAGGCGTTGGCCGACAACAACCTGCCGTTCATCAACGGTGGCGAGCACGTCGGTTGGGCTCCGCACATCCCGATCTGGCTGTCGCTGCTGGTCATCATCGGCACCCTGGGCATCGCCACGGCTGCCAGCCTGATCAAGTCCTCCCGGGACCGGCGCCGCGAGCTGGTCGACGCTCGTCGCTGACAGAGCACCGGGTCCAGGGCGCGGGAACGCGCCCTAGACCCGGTGCGCGCCCACCAGCGTGGCTGTGCGGTCGGCCGGCAGCGGTTCCTCGATCACCCGCCGGCGGCGGTAGCAGGCGTGCAGCATCCGCCGCTCGCCGCCGTCGCCGGGTGGGGCCGTGACGATGCCGATGTGGTGGATCTTGCGGCCGGGTCGGGCGAAGAAGTAGAGGTCACCAGGGCGTTCCGCGCCCAACGTCAGCGGGGTGGTGGCGGCGGCCTGGTCGTCGGCGTCGCGGGGTAGCAGCACCCCGAGCCGCCGCCAGGCCAGGTGCACCAGCCCGGAGCAGTCGATGCCGTGCGCCGAGAGGCCACCCCAGATGTAGATCACGTCCAGCAGGCGCTGCGCCACCGCGAGCGCCTCCTCGGCGCTCGGCGTGGCGGGGGGCGTCGCGGCGAGGTGGTCGTCGAGCAGCCAGAGCGGCGTGGCCTGGCCGGGGACGTGTACCGGCCGCCAGTCGTCGCATGCGGGGCCGGCGGGGACGAGGCGGGTGCCGACGACGACGCCGGGCACCACCACCGGACCACCCGGCGCGGCGTGCAGCCCGGTGACAGTGGTGTCCACCACCAGCGGTGGTGCGGTGCCGGTGGCGGTCGGGTCGACGGCTGTCAGTTGCTCGGCGGGGAGCCATCCCGGGTAGCCGCGCGGATCGAGCTTGGCGGCGGGCTGCTCGACGGCGACGACCCGGGCCCAGCCGTCCGGTCGGAGTTCGCTGACGAGGACCCGCTCGCCGAGCAGGAGTTGGCTCAGCACGCAGTCGCCGACCTGCTGGTCGGTGTTCATCCCGGAGACCCAGGCCAGGATGTCGGCGCGGGCGGTCAGTGCTGGGCGGTCGACGGGGCGGACCGCCTCGGGGGAGGTCCACAGCGTTGCCACCGCGACCCGGACGACGGCCTCACGGCCCGGTTGCAGCTCCACGTCAACCCCCAGATCGTGTCGGCTGTCCAGGGGAAACCCTATGAAAGAAACCAACGATCATCAACCATGCGTCTGCATCTTTGCTTCAGTAAGGCCGGAGATGCCCAGGCCAGGGGTGTCCGGCAACACCACTGTCGCCCCGTCGTATCGGATGCCACCCTGCACCGGCGACCACGCCAGCCACCAGGCGGCGTCCAGGTCCGGGACCGCCGTGGTGCCGTACGCGGCGACCAGGCTCGCCGCCGCCCCGATGCCGACCTGACTCTCCATCATCGAGCCGACCACGGTGCCGAGCCCGTGGGCGGTGGCCAGGTCGAGGAGGGTACGCGCCGGGTGTAGCCCGCCACACTTGGCCAACTTGACGTTGACCAGGTCGGCGGCCCGACGGCGGATCACCTCCACCAGGTCACGGACCCCGAAGACCGCCTCGTCGGCCAGGATCGGCACGGAGACCCGGTCGCTGACCCAGGCCAGCCCGTCCAGGTCCCAGCGGGCCACCGGCTGCTCGATCAGCTCCACGTCGAGCCCGGAGTCCTCGATGCCCCGGATCACCCGGACCGCCTCCCGGGGCGTCCACCCCTGGTTGGCGTCCAGCCGGATCCGGACCCCCGGCCCGACGGCCGCGCGGACGGCCCGTACCCGGTCCAGATCGCCGCTCGCGTCGGTGCCGACCTTCACCTTGAGCACGCCGAAGCCGTCGGCCTGCCGCTGCCGGGCCGCCGCCGCCAGGTCCACCGCGTCGCCCGCCGCCAGCGTCACGTCCGTCGGCACCCGCAGCGTGGTGCCCCCGAGCAACCGCACCAGGGGTACGCCCAGCCGCCGGGCGGCGAGGTCGTGCAGCGCGACGTCCACCGCCGCCTTCGCCGCCTCGTTGCCGGCCACGGCGCGCTGCACCTCGGCGCAGCGCGTCACCAGGTCGTCCGGATCACGACCGATCAACTGTGGGCCGAGCAGCTCGCGGACGCAGGCCCCCGCGCCGGCGACCGACGCGCCGGTGACCTGCCACACCTGGGGCGCCTCACCGAAGCCGGACCGGCCGTCGGAGTCGACCAGTTCGACGACCAGGGTGTCCACTGTGGTGGTGCGACGCAGCGCGGTGACGAACGGGGTGTGTAAGGGGGCGGAAACCCGGTGGGTGCGTACCTCCGAGATCGTCATGTCGGGCACCCTATACGGAGACGCACGGTGGGAGGGGAGACCGGATGACCGGGCAGGGCTGGGAGTTGGTGGGCGCACCGAACGCGCGTGAGCTGGGCGGGCTGGTCGGCGCGGACGGGCGGCGGGTCCGGGTGGGGCAGCTGATCCGTACTCCCGCGTTGGGTCGGCTGATCGACGACGACCTGCCGGTGCTGGCGAAGCTGGGGCCGGCGTGCGTGGTCGACCTCCGGGACGACTCGGAGATCGCTGTCGCCCCGGCCGACCGGCTCACCGGTGAGCCGCGGGTGGTGTGCCTGCCGGTGCACGACCCGGAGCACCCGGTCTTCACGTACGTCTCGGCGGTGCTGCTCGGCCACGACCTGAACGCGTACGCGGAGCTGGCCCGGCAGGGCACGGCGGGGGCGATGGCGGCCATCTACCGGTGGTTCGTCACCGGGGAGTCGGCCCGGATCGGCTTCGCCGAGGCGGTGCGGCTGGCCGGCCGACCGGAGAACCTGCCGTTGGTCTACCACTGCTCCGCCGGCAAGGACCGCACCGGCTGGCTCACCGTCATCCTGTTGACGGCGCTCGGGGTGGACGAGGCGGCGATCCGCGCCGACTACCTGCGCAATAACGAGATGACCGACAGTCTGCGCGCGGTGATCGTCGAGGCGATGCGACGGCGGCAGCCCGAACTGGACGTCGACGCGGTGCTTCCAGTGCTGGAGGTCCGCGCCGAGTACCTCGACGCCGGCTACGACGAGGTACGCCGGGTGCACGGCTCGTTCGACGCGTACCTGCGCGACGGGTTGGGGTTGACCGACGGCGACGTCAGGGCGTTGCGGGCGCAACTGCTGGAGTGACCGGCGTGCCCGGCGGTGTGCTGGTGCGGGTGGCCCAGCCGAGGACGATCAGCGCCTGACCGACGCTGTAGGAGGCCATCACCAGCACCGGTTCGCCGGGTAGCTGGGCCACCCCGGCCACCCCGGCGGCGATCAGCAGGTCGGAGCCGAGGAACAGCGCGGCCCCGAGCCCGACCCGCCAGCCCCGGGTGGCGGCGGTGCTGGCCATCGCCGCCAGGGCGAGGGCGTAGACGGCCACCGGCACGGCCAGTCCGACGTCGGTGAGCCCCGCCCACATCCAGGTCAGCGCGACGACTGTCAGCACCGCGTACCCCAGCGGGACCGCGACCAGCGGTGCACGGCGCAGCGCGGTCGCGGCGCCGTGCCGGGTGAACGCCGCGAGGTAGCAGAGGTGCGTGCCGAGGAAGCAGGCCATTCCGGCGAGGAACCAGCCGGTGCCGTCGATCATCAGGGCCACGTCGCCGCCGGTGGCGAAGGCCAGTGCCGTGAGCATCAGCCGGTCCGGCCGGGCCGCGCGTTCGGTGGCCGCCCACCAGAGGTACCCGGCGAGCAGCGGCATGAGCAGCGGTTTGGTGAGCAGGAAGGCCAGACCGCCGCCGGTGCCGACGGCCAGCAGGTTCGCCGCCGTCACGACGAGGAAGGCGATCAGGACGAGGCGACTGCGAGGCATCGGCGACTCCGGGAGTGGGGGTGCGCAGAGCCTAGCCGTGCCCTGTGGAATGCGGGTCAGAGCCGGTGGCGGGCGGCCCAGACCCGCGCGGAGACGTCCGCGATCAGCAGGCAGGCGTCGTCGGCGACCCCGTCGTCCGGGTCGGTGGTGGTGCAGACGGCGATCAGGTACGGCGGGGCGTCGTCGGGCAGCACCACGCCGGCGCCGTGCCGGACTCCGCGTACCCACCCGTTCTTGTGCGCGATGCGGGTGCCCTCGGGCAGACCGGCGGCCAGGTCCTCGCGGTGCTCCTGGGCGAACAGGACGTCCAGCATGGCGGTGCACGCGGCGGGTGAGGCGATCGGGCCGGGGGCGCTGGCGCCGGCGGCGAGCGCGCCGAGCAGGGCGGCCAGGTCGGCGGCGGTGACAGTGTTGGTGATGCCGGCCTCGCGGGCCGCGAAGTCCTCGATGCCCCGGCCGGTGACGCTGTTGCGGGCACCTGTCGACGCCCAGACGTCGGCCACCGCGGGTAGCCCGACGTGACCGATGACCACGTTGGTGGCCAGGTTGCTGGACCGCACGATCATCCGGTCGGCCAACCAGCGCAGCGTGGCCGTGTCGCCCAGCCGGTCCCAGACTGCGTCGTCGTTGTCGTAGGGCTGCGCGCAGGAGAACCGGGGCGCGCCGGGTTGGGCGGAGTCGAACTCGTTGACCACCGGAACCGGGGCGTCCAGGTCCAGTTCGCCGGCCTCGGCGGCGCGGTGCAGCGCGGCGAGCACCGCCACCTTCATGGTGCTCGCCGCGTAGTGGGCGGCGTCCGGGTGGCGGGTCCAGGTCGGCGGCGCGTCGAGTCGGCCCACGTACGCCGAGACGGTGCCGGGCACCCGGTCCAGGTGGGCGTCGAGATCATCCCAGGTCATGCCGGTGACCGTAGCGGATCAAGGGTGGGCGGGCCCGCGTACCCGGTGGGGAGACGGACGGGCGCGCCGGCCGCAAGCGGCCGACGCGCCCGGTGTCGGGTGCTGGTGGGCTCAGCCGGCGTGCTTGCGCCGGGCGGCGGCGCGGCCCCGCTGCTGCTGGTCGAGCACCACCTTGCGGATGCGCACCGCGGTCGGGGTGACCTCGACGCACTCGTCCTCGCGGCAGAACTCCAGCGCCTGCTCCAGCGAGAGCTTGCGCGGCGGGATCAGCTTCTCGGTCTCGTCGGAGGTCGACGCCCGCATGTTGGTGAGCTTCTTCTCCTTGGTGATGTTGACGTCCATGTCGTCGGAGCGGGAGTTCTCCCCGACGATCATGCCCTCGTACACCTCGGTGGTCGGCTCGACGAAGAGCTGACCGCGCTCCTGAAGGTTGATCATCGCGAAGGCGGTGACCGCGCCCGCCCGGTCGGCGACCAGCGAACCGTTGTTGCGGGTACGCAGCTCACCGAACCACGGCTCGTACGACTCGAAGACGTGGTGCAGGATGCCGGTGCCCCGGGTGTCGGTGAGGAACTCGGTGCGGAAGCCGATCAGGCCGCGCGCCGGGACCAGCCACTCCATCCGGATCCAGCCGGTGCCGTGGTTGACCAGCTGCTCCATCCGGCCCTTGCGGGTGGCGAGGAGCTGGGTGATCGCGCCCAGGTACTCCTCCGGAGCGTCGATGGTCAGGCGCTCGACCGGCTCGCAGGTCTTGCCGTCGATCTCCTTGGTGACGACCTGCGGCTTGCCGACGGTCAGCTCGTAGCTCTCCCGGCGCATCTGCTCGACCAGGATGGCCAGCGCCAGCTCGCCACGGCCCTGCACCTCCCAGGCGTCCGGCCGCTCGGTGGGCAGCACCCGCAGCGACACGTTGCCGATGAGCTCCTTGTCGAGGCGGTCCTTGACCATCCGGGCGGTGACCTTGGAGCCCTTGACCCGGCCGACCAGCGGCGAGGTGTTGGTGCCGATGGTCATCGAGATGGCCGGCTCGTCGACGGTGATCAGCGGCAGCGCCGTCGGGTTGTCGACGTCGGCCAGAGTCTCACCGATCATGATCTCCGGAATGCCGGCGACCGCGATGATGTCGCCCGGACCGGCGGTCTCGGCCGGCTTACGCTCCAGGCCCTCGGTCATCAGCATCTCGGAGATGCGGACCCGCTGGGTGCTGCCATCGGTGCGGCACCAGGCCACCGTCTGGCCCTTGCTGATGGTGCCCTGGCGGACGCGGCACAGCGCCAGCCGGCCGAGGAACGGCGAGGCGTCGAGGTTGGTGACGTGGGCCTGCAGCGGGGCGCCGTCCTCGTACGCGGGTGCCGGGATGGTGTCCAGCAGGGTGCGGAACAGCGGCTCCAGGGAGGTGCTGTCGTCGGGCACCGAGCCGTCGGCGGGCTGGGTCAGCGAGGCGATGCCGTCGCGCGCGCAGGCGTAGACGATCGGGAAGTCGATCTGCTCCTCGTCGGCGTCCAGGTCGAGGAAGAGCTCGTAGGTGTCGTCCACGACCTCTTTGATCCGGGCGTCCGGCCGGTCCACCTTGTTGATCACCAGGATGATCGGCATCCGGGCCCGCAGCGCCTTGCGGAGCACGAAGCGGGTCTGCGGCAGCGGGCCCTCGCTCGCGTCGACGAGCAGCACGACGCCGTCGACCATGGTGAGGCCGCGCTCCACCTCGCCACCGAAGTCGGCGTGACCGGGGGTGTCGATGATGTTGATGGTGACCGGGTCGGAGCCGTCCGCCGGCAGGTACCGCACGCCGGTGTTCTTGGCCAGGATCGTGATGCCCTTTTCCCGCTCCAGGTCACCCGAGTCCATTACCCGCTCGGTGTTCTCGCCCCGGGCGCCGTACGCCCCGGCCTGCCGCAACATGGCGTCGACCAGGGTGGTCTTGCCGTGGTCGACGTGAGCGATGATGGCGACGTTGCGGAGGTCGGTGCGAAGCTGCATACCCTCTATCCTTCCGCCTGCGCTCGCGCAGGCCGCGTCGGGGTCACCCCCAGGTGCCCCTGATCTATGGTGAAACTGCTGTGCCGGTGGTTCTTCCGGCTGGCATGCTGGCTCCCGTGTCCCGGGGGCCTGAGTGCACGACCTGCTGACCTGGGTGCAGAGTCTGCCCACCCTGTGGATCTACCTGGTCGCCGCGCTGATCGTGGCGGGCGAGACCGCGGTGATCTTCGGCCTGCTCGTGCCGGGTGAGGCTACCCTGCTGCTCGTCGGCTTCCTCACCTACAACGGTACCTTGCGGCTCGGGCCGGCGTTGCTCGCGATGATCGTCGCGGCGGTCGCCGGGGATGGGCTGGCCTTCCGCGCCGGACGTCGGTACGGCCCCCGGCTGCGCGCCGGGCTGGGTCACCGGGTCGGGCCCGAGCGGTGGGGCCGGGCCGACGCCATGCTCGCCCGGCTCGGCGGGCGGGGAGTGTTCGCGGCCCGCTGGGTGGCCTTCGCCCGCACGCTGGTGCCCCGGCTGGCCGGTGCGGCCGGCATGCCGTACCGCCGGTTCGTGCTGTGGAACCTGGCCGGTGTGGTGACCTGGGTGGGCGGCTCGGTCCTGCTCGGTCACCTCGCCGGTGAGTCGTACGACACGGTCTCCCGGCTGCTCGGTCGGGCTACCGGCGCGGCGCTGTTGCTGCTGGCGGGCCTGTTGGCTGTGGTGCTCGCCGGCCGGTGGCTGGGTCGCAACCCCGACCCGGTTCGCGCGTTGCTGTCCCGGGCCGGGGCGTTGCCCCCGGTGCGCTGGCTCACGGCGCGCTACGGGGTGCTGTTCTTCCTGGTGGCCATGCGGGTCGGGCCGGCGTGGACGTTGCTGCTCAACCTGGCCGCCGGGCTCCTGCTGCTCTTCGCTGCCGGGCTCGCCATCGCGGGCCTGCTCGCCGTGGCGGTGCGCAACAGTGGCCTGGCCGCGCTGGACGGCGCCATCGCGGGGTGGTTCACCGCCCGGCGTACCCCGGATGCCGCCGACGCAACGACGGTCCTGGTGTCGGTGGTACGGGGGTCGGTGTTGATCCTGTTGGTGGCGCTGGTGGCGGCGGTGCTGGCGTGGCGCAGCCGGCCCTGGCGCACGGACCTGCTCAGCGTGGTCGGCACGGCGGGCGCGTTCGTGCCGCTGGTGGTGCTGGCCGTGGTGGCCGAACTGACCGGGCCGCACGGCGGCGGTGGGTCGGCCCCGCTGCCGACCCAGAACGCCGTGGTAGCGGCGAGCTTCTGCACCCTGGCGTGGCTGGTGTCGCGTGGTGCCCGGTGGCCGGTGGCGGTGGCCGCCTGGACGACCGCCGCGGCGGGGGTGCTCGGGGTCGGTGGCGCGCGGCTCTACCTGGGTCTGGACACGGCGAGCGGGACCGCCGCGGCGGTGCTGCTCGGGGTGCTCTGGACGGTGGTGTTCATGGTGGCGTGGGCCACCCGGGACCGGGCGGTGCGGGAGTTGGAGCAGCCGGTGGACCAGGTCCGGCCGTCGTCCGAGGGGCACCGCAGCCCGGTCGAACCTTGCTAGGGTGCGGCGACTGTCACACGGGGAGGCATCGTCATGATTCGACGGACCGGTCGGTGGGGCGCCGCGGCGCTCGCCGGGTTCCTGTTGGCGAGCGCGCTGGTCGGCTGCGCCGCCAAGGGGGAGACGCCACAGGACCTGGCCGCGCCGGTGGCGGTCACCGACGCGCCGACCGACACCCCCTCCGACGAGGTCACCGAGGAGCCGAGCCCGTCGGCGAGCGCGGTGGAGTCGATGGGCGCCGCGCCGAGTCGCAGCGCGACCCCGACGCCGACGAAGAAGCCGACCAAGAAGCCGACCCGCACCGCGACGAAGCCCCTGGCGGTCGCGAAGCCGCCCACTGAGACGCAGGTCCCGCCGGCGCCGCCGAAGCCGGCCCCGAGTTCCTGCAAGCCGAGCTACAAGGGCACCCAGGCGACCCGGGCCGAGGTGAAGGCGGCGCTGACCGACGCGGCCGGCCGCACCTACTGGCCGTCCTCCGCTCCGGACATCAAGATCCCGCTCAACCTGCTCAAGGCCACCGCCTGGCAGGAGAGCGGCTGGCAGTCCAACATCTACGCCTGCGACGGCGGCGTCGGGCTGATGCAGGTGATGCCCGGCACCGCGACCTGGATGAACCAGCGGTTCGAGCAGAGCTACGAGATCGACGCCTACCGGGACAACGCCTACCTGGGTGCCACCTACCTGGCCTGGGCGACGAAGTACATCGGCGACATGTACTTCGAGTCCGATTTCCGACTCGACCCGGCCCTGTGCACCAGCGAGTTGAATTCCTGCCTGCTCAACGCGGTGATCGCCGCGTACAACTTCGGGCACGGGGCGGTGGCGCAGGAGGGCAAGCCGCTGGCCATCCCCAACCCGTCGTACGTGCGCAACGTACGCGCGCTGATGTCCGAATGCGTCTGCCTGGACTACTGACCGCGACGGGGGCCGTGACGACGCCGTCACGGCCCCCGTCGCGTCAGTCGGTCAGTCGCGGGCGGCGACCGGCTCCGGTGACGCCGGGGCGTCCTCCGAGGAGTCCCGGTTGATCCGGCCGGGCCACCAGAAGCGCTCACCGAGCAGGAACGCCAGCGCCGGCACCACGACCGTGCGGACCAGCAGGGTGTCCAGTAGGACGCCGATGCAGACGATGATGCCGATCTGGGTCAGTGTGATCAGTGGCAGCACGCCGAGCACGGCGAACACCGCGGCGAGCAGCACCCCGGCGCTGGTGATCACTCCGCCGGTGACCCGTAGGGCGGAGAGCATGCCCTCCCGGGTGCCCACGCTGCGGGCGTCCTCCCGAGCCCGGGTGACCAGGAAGATGTTGTAGTCCACGCCGAGCGCCACCAGGAACACGAAGGCGAGCAGCAGGACGCCGCTGTCGAGCGCCGGGAAGCCCAGCACGTGGTCGAAGAGCAGCCACGCCGCACCGAGGCTGGCGAAGAACGACGCGATCACGGTGAGCACCAGCAGCACCGGTGCGAGGAGCCCGCGCAGCAGGAGCACGAGCACCGCGCCGACCAGCAGCAGGATGATCGGCAGGATCAGTCGCAGGTCACGGTCGTTGGCCTCGTCGGAGTCGTAGGTGGCGGCCACGGAACCACCGACGATCGCCCCGGACGGCGCGTCCGCGCCGGCGGCGGCCGGGGGAGCGGAGTCGGGAACGGCGGCGACCGCCGTACGCAACGCCTCGATCGCGCGGTCCGAGGCGGTGGTGCCGGGCTCGGCTTCCAGGACCACGTCGACCTGGGCCACGGCCTCACCGGCGTCGCCGGGGCGCGCCGAGGCGACGCCGGGTACGGCGGTGGCGGCGTCGGTGACCGCCCGCACCGCCGCGGGCGTGGTGATCACGGCCACCGGTTGGGTGCTGCCGGCGGGGAACGACCGGGCCAGCGTCTGCGCGCCGGTCACCGCCTCGGGCTCGGCCCGGAACTGCTCGGTCTCGGACAGGCCGGTGCGGATCCCGAGCCCACCCAGGGCGAGGCCACCGAGCAGCACTGTGGCCAGCACCGCGACCACCACCGGGCGGCGTTCCACGGCGGCGCCGAGCCGGCCCCAGAGCCGCCCCTCCCGGGCCGGGCCCCCGACGCGGGGCACGAACGGCCAGAACAGACCCCTGCCGAACAGCACCAGGACGGCGGGGAGCACGAACAGGGCCGAGAGCA
This sequence comes from Micromonospora sp. NPDC002411, assembly GCF_053592955.1. Taxonomy (NCBI): domain Bacteria; kingdom Bacillati; phylum Actinomycetota; class Actinomycetes; order Micromonosporales; family Micromonosporaceae; genus Micromonospora; species Micromonospora sp. NPDC002411. The sequence continues at coordinate 30,048 of NZ_JBSFBM010000033.1, forward strand.
TGGCGAAGACCACGCCGGTCGCGCAGGCCACCGCGAGTGCGCGGTTGGTCTCCTGCTCGCTGAGCAGCAGGGTGAGGACGCCGAGCACCACGGTGCCGCCGCTGGCCAGGATGGGCTCGGCGGTGCGGCGCAGCGCGGAGCGCATCGCCGCGAAGCGGTCCTCCGTGCGCCGCAGCTCCTCCCGGTAGCGGGCGATGAGCAGCAGGGCGTAGTCGGTGGCGGCGCCGAAGACCAGCACGCTGGCGATGCCGGTGACCTGGCCCTGCTGGAGGTTGATGCCGACGGCCGGGACGATGGTGTCCACCGCGCGCAGGGTGAGCTGCTCGGTCGCGGCGACCACGACCAGCGGCACGATCCACAGGAACGGGCTGCGGTAGGTGATCAGCAGCAGCACCGCCACGACGGCGGCGGTCACCGCGAGCAGGGTGATGTCGGCGCCGTCGAACACCGAGGAGAGGTCGGCCGTGAAGGCGGGGGCGCCGGTCACGTCAGCGGTCAGCCCGTCGGGCAGGTCGGCCAGGGCGGTGCGCAGGTCGGTCACCGTCGCGGTGACGGCCTCCTGACCGCCGGCGGTGTCGACCGGCACGGCGACCAGGGCGACGGTGCCGTCCGGGGAGACCTGGGCGGGGCTGACCTGCCCGCCCGCCGCGAAGCGGCGAAGGTCACCGGCGCGGGCGTCGACGCCGGCCCGGTCGGCCTCGCTCAACGCGCCGCCGTCGTCGCGGCTCACCACCACGATGGCCGGCTGA
>NZ_JBSFBM010000034.1:0-30555 GCF_053592955.1 Micromonospora sp. NPDC002411
TCGCTGCGCGAACTACTCGCGGTCGGGCGGGAGCTGCACGAGGAGGAACGCCAGCTCGGCAACGTCACCTTCCTGGCCCAGATGCTGGCGGTGGCCTGCACCCTCGCCGGCGTGGGTGTCGCCCCGCTGCTCGGGCTGGCTCTCGCCGGGGTGTGCACAGTGCTCTGGCGGCGGGCCGCTCGGTGATTTCGCTCAGGAGTCGCCGCGGCGGTCAGCCCACTCGTGCTCCAGGATGGACATGTCGTGGGCGTCGACCCAGTCGCCGTCGAAGCACAGAGCGTGGCGTCGGGTGCCCTCGTGGATGAAACCGACCTTTTCGTAGACGTGCCGGGCGCGGGGATTGAAGTCGAAGACCTCCAACCCCACCCGATGCATCCCCAGCTGGTCGAAGGCGTAGCCGAGCACGAGCCGGGCGGCCTCGGTGCCCAGACCGCGACCGCGGCCCTCCGGCCCGACCATGGTGCGGAAGTTGACGCTGCGGGCGTCGGGGTCCCACGAGTTGAGGACGACCTCGCCGACGACACGATCTGTTGCCTTGTCCACGACGACCAGGTCGAGCCGGTCGTCGGCGGCGCTCCGTGAGCCGTACCAGTCGCGGCTGCGCTCCAACGGTGGAGGCACTCCCAGATCCGCGCTGCTGCTCACACTGCCGGTCAGGCGGGCCACGTCGGGATCAGCCATGACCGCGGTCATGGCTTCGGCGTCGTCGGCGGTCGGTGGCCGCAGCGTGACCAGGCGTCCGGTCAGAGTGGGCTTGTGGCTGAGATCGGTCATCGGGTTCTCCCCGTGGACTCCCGGATGTCACGGCCTGGCCGCCTGACCCTAGCCGGTCGAGGTCGGGGGTGAGCAACCACATATCTGCCGGCGCGGTCGGTCGCCCGGTCGTCGACCGTGACACCTGTCGGGGTCGTTGAGGTGGCGGGCGCAGGTCAGGCACCACTCGCTCAGGCGGCACCTCGGTTCGTGGCCACCCAGTCGCGGGAAGCGGTGAACTTCTCCACCGGATCGCCGAGGACCTGCCACGGCCACTCGGTGACCATCCCGTCGAGCAACGCGAACGCGTGCGCGGCCGCGTCGAACTCCTCCGCCAGCTCGAAGGTCAGGGCGAAGATGGCCAGCCGAGGCGCCCAGCCGGGACCGGCGGGAACGTAGTCTGGGTGGAAGATCGAGCTCTCCGCCGCGGCGAGCAGCTCGGCGCGGACCTCGTCCGAATCGAAGTAGGCGTTGCCGTCCTCGATGTCGGTGGCCTCCCACCTCTCGAAGTGGGCGACGGCCACCAACTCGTGCAGGAGGCTGTAAGGCCCGGCCGCAGCCGCTGCACCCCTGGCGAAGTCGAACATCTCCTCGTGACTGCCGGACCACTTCGCGCACAGATATTGCAGCCGCTGCTCGTGCGCGACCACGTGCCCCGGGTGGAGTCGAGTCACCGCCTCGAAGCGCTCTCGGGCCTCCGCCGCCCCGACTCCCAGGCCGCGGGCGCTGGTGACCAGCCAGGCGCGGGCGGTCACGTTGTCGGGTTCGCGGGCGAGCACCTTCTCCAACAACGATTCGGCGTAGTGCAGCCGCTCGTGGAACCCCTTGAACTGCTCAGCGGTGGTGTACTTCGCCCGCTTGCCGCCGCGTGCCTCCCACGCCCAGTGCACCGCGTGACAGCCAGCGACCAGCACGGGGAGCGTCGAATCGGGCTCGGCGTCGATCCATTCTCCGATCCAGTCCTGGATCCCGTCGACGCCGCCGACCGCCTCCATGAGGAAGGCCATCTCGTCCGGGTCGGCGGCCATGGTGAGCAGCTCCCGCGCGAACTTCCACCGACGCTTCTCCAACGCTCGGATCAGGGCCTTCCGATGCGGGTCGCCATAGGTCGGGTCCAGGGCCGGTGCCTTGGACCGCTTCATGAATCCCCACATGCCACCAAACCCCCGTGCCACACGTCGCGATGGACGCCGATACTAAATGATCATGTCCGACCACTGCGGAGCGCGGGTGGGCGCCGTCGGCGGGGGTCGCCGCTCCAGCGGCATCGGCAAAACATGATCTAGGCGTGGCCCGTGGAACGTGATCTTATACGCACCAGCGATCCGAAACACTCTCCGAACCCTCGATTAACCGTCGGGGGCTTAGGTGGGGGAGCGCTCCCATGAGCGGGTCGCGATCGGAACAGTGCTCCACAAAGGAGCCATCGAAAGGAGCCTCGTGGCTACCAGCACGAGCGAACACAGGCTGCGGAGACTAGCGATACCGACGCTGGTCCTCGCCCTGATCACCGGAACCACCGGCGTCGCGGGATCGGCGTCGGCGGCACCCGCAGGGCCGTCGGGTGGCGGCAGCGCCGGCTACTTCACCACCGGGTCCGACAAGAAGGTCACCCTGACCGACGGCGCCGACCGCCGGCCGGGCGGCAGGAAGGCTGCCGACCAACAGGCCACGGCGGACGAGACCCGTCCCGGCATGTACATCGTCGAGCTGGCCGAGGAACCCCTGACCTCGTACGCGGGCGGCTCGGCCGGGCTGGCGCGGACCCGCCCGCAGGCGGGTGACCGGCTGGACGTGACGTCGGCACCGGCACGGGCCTACCGCGGCCACCTCGACGCCCAGCGCAGCGCCGTCGCCGCCGCCGCGAAGGTGCAGGTCACTGCCTCATACACCACCGCTTTCAACGGGTTCTCCGCGAAGCTGACCGCCCAGCAGGTGACCGCGTTGCGGGCGGACAAGCGCGTCCGCGCCGTCACCGCCTCACGGGCGCTCGGCACCCCGACGCCTCCGCCGACCGCACCGGCCCCCAGCGCCCCGGCCACGCCGAATCCTGGCGAGCTGGACCAACCGGCAGGAGCGGATTCCGCCGGCAAGCCGGACAAGCCCGGTAAGCCCGGCAAGCCCGGCCCGGGCACCGGCGCGGGCATGGTGGTCGGTGTCCTGGACACCGGCATCTGGCCGGAGAGCGCGTCCTTCGCCAAGAAGATGCCCGCCCCGGCGAACTGGCGTGGCACCTGCCAGACCGGTGTGGCCTTCGTGGCCGAGCACTGCAACGGCAAGATCGTCGGCGCGCGGTACTTCGCCGACTCGTGGTTGGCCTACGGCGGCACGGTGCCCGACGGTGAGATCCTGTCCCCCCGCGACGTGTCCGGGCACGGCACACACACCGCCTCCACCGCTGCCGGTCTGCCGCTGCCGAACGTCACGATCGACGGTCGTCGCTTCGGTCCCGTCTCCGGGGTGGCCCCGGACGCCCAGATCGCCGTCTACAAGGTGCTCTGGGGCGGCATGGGCTACGACGCCGACATCATCGCCGGCATCGACGCCGCCGTCGCCGATGGCGTGCAGGTCATCAACTTCTCGATCGGCTCCCAGCTCGGCGACTGGGAGGCCAACACCCCCATCGGCATCGCGTTCCTCAACGCCACGCTGGCCGGGGTCTTCGTGGCGGCGTCGGCGGGCAACACCGGCATCGTGAGCGGGGCGATCAGCAACGCGGCGCCATGGGTGACCACTGTCGGCGCGGCGGTGACGAAGCTCGACGAGGCGACGGTCAAGCTGGGCGACGGCACGAAGCTCGTCGGCGGTTCGCTGGACGCCCTGCCCGGTGGCGACTCGCGGCCGATGGTCTTCGGCGAGCAGGCCGGCTCGCCCGACCTGGGCGCTGTCTACTGCGAGCCCGGCAGCCTCGACGCTGCCAAGATCAAGGGCAAGGTCGTCGCCTGCGCGCTGTCCGACATGTTCGGCTCCGCCGCCGAGATCAAGGCCAAGGGCGGGGCGGCGATGGTGGTGTTCGACCCGGTCGGCAACTACCGGATCAACTCCATCTTCAACTTCCCGGTGGTCTACCTGCCGACCGAGAAGCAGGCCGGCTCGCTCTTCAACTACCTGATGCGCCACCCCACCGACGCGAAGGTCTCCCTGCGCAGCGGCGGTGACGGCTCCAGCGTCCCCGGCCTGCCCAGCGTGGCGGACTTCTCCTCCACCGGCCCGGACAAGGTGACCCTCGGCGTCTTCAAGCCGGACCTCGTCGCGCCGGGGTCGAACATCATCGCCGCGGTCTCGCCCGCAGGCAACTTCGGGCGGAACTACGACGCGTACTCCGGCACCTCGATGGCCTCGCCGTACGTGGCCGGCGCGGCAGCGATCCTGCGCGCCACCCACCCCGACTGGTCACCCGGCGCGGTCGCGTCCGCGCTGCGGACCACCGCCACCGACACCGTCGGCACCAGCGACCCCCTGGAGCAGGGCAGCGGGTTCATCAACCTGGCCAAGGCCACCGACCCCGGCCTGGTCATCCAACCGACGGCGGCGGAACTGGTCACCTTCAGCGAGACGGCCCAGCCCGACGGCAAGGAACTCAACCTGCCGGCCATCTCGTTGCGCGAGTACGACGGCACCCGCCCGGTGACCGTCACCCGCACCCTGACCAACGTGGGTAAGGCGAAGGAGACCTACCGTTCGTCGGTGTCCGGCCTGCCCGGCATGAAGGTCACCGTGTCCCCGGCATCGGTGACGCTGGCGCCCGGCACGTCCGCGACGGTGACCATCACCGTCCGTCGGGGCAGCGCGCCCTGGGACCGCTACGTGACCGGCTCGATCACGTGGCAGGGCAAGGCACACAGCGCCCGGATCCCGGTCGCCGCTCGCCCGTGGGGCATCACCCCCCGGCCGTACGCCGACGACGGCGAGGAGTTTGGTCGGATGACCAACGGCGCCTTCGGCTCGCTCCAGCCCGGCTTCACCGGACCGTTCGCCGGCCGCAGCACCGGTTACACGCCGATGCAGCGGACGTCGTACTCGATGCCGGCAGGCGTCTACGGCGGCGTGTTCGACCCGAAGGCCACCGGAGTGAAGAAGGTCGACTTCACGGTGCCGGCGAACACCGCAGGCATCGTGGTCGAGACCACCACCGACGACCCGAACACGAACCTCGATCTATACCTGTACAAGGGCGACGAGCTGGTCTACAGCAGTGACAGGTACTGGACCAGCGCGGAGCAGGCCTACAAGTTCCTGCCCGAGCCGGGGCGCTACACGGCGTACGTGTTCGCGCAGTACCCCGGTGGCCCGGTCGTCGACTTCCAACTCGGGCACGCCATCATCAGCCGAAACGCCACGTACGCGGGTGCCACGCTGGAGGCGCCCTCCACCGTGGAGCGCGGACTGACGTACGGGTTCACGCTGAAGCCGAAGAAGCCGCTGGCCGACGGCGATTTCTGGGCGTACACCGAGTGGAACACCAACGGGACTGTCATCCCCGGCAACCTCGTCTACACGCAGCAGAGTTCCTGGGAGTAAACAGTTGTGAGCTGTGGGGCGGTGCCGTTGTGCACCGCCCCACAGCCCTTCCGGCGACACCCGTGGGCTGGTGCGGCACCTCAGCTCACGCAGGTCCACGCCAGCAGCCTGACGACAAGGGATATCGTTCCGGCGTGCACCTTCGCCGAACGCCAGGTATGGGGTGGTCACACGATCAACGTCGCGCGGCCATCGCCGTGTTGCTGTCGGCCGCGATGATCGAAATCCGGGCCTTGGCATCGAGGCCAGACAGCTCGAAGCATCCGGACGGGCATCTTGTCGAGATCAGGCTCATCGCCGACGTCTGCCACAACCTGCCCGGTGCCGACCGACCCAGGCCAACCGGTGAATACGACGGACTCGTCTACACCTGGCAGAGCGCCAACGACTTCCAGCGCTCCTGGCTGCGTAAGCACTTCGCCCGCGCCGCGATCGACACGACGTTTCTGGAGCAGGCACCGCGGCTCCCACGGCCGGCGACCGCACCCGACACCCGGCCGAGCTGGAAGCATTGGCAGTTACCCCGCGATCCGAAGACGTTCCTCGCGGTCGACTCGAGCACCCTCGCCAACCTCGTGCGCCAAGCCCGCGCAGTCGACCGCCACGACCCCACGTACGGGCCGGCCCGCACCGCTGCCGGCGAATGGTTTCTCAACCATCTCGATCCGGACGGGCGGCACATCATCCGTCCGAGCCGCCACGGTGAGACGCTGTTCCAACCCGACGGACCAGCCGATCTTCGTCAGTATCGGGTGCTGGTGACGATGAGCGACGGGTCGCTCATCGTCGATCACCCTCGCCTTCGTGCGACGGACATCGCGGCGTTGCCCCGCAACCTTCATCTGCTGCGTCGCCTGCAACTCGCCGCGGTCCCGCCTCGCCGGCAGGAACTCGATCCTGGCCTCTGGGCACATCGACACCGCGCCACGCACCCAGACTGTTGCGACTTGACCGTACTCACCACGTCGAGTGACGGGTGACGTCATCGCACACCGTCGACAGTCCTCGCCGGCCCTCACGAAACAGGGCGGTGGCAGGCGGGGTCACCCCGCCCGCCACCGCCTTGCGATCAGTTGACCGTGACGGTCAGGTTGATCGAGCGGGTTTCCCCGCTCGTGTAGGTGGTCGTCACCCGGGCGGTGTAGATGCCCTTCCGGGGGTACGTGTGAGCGATCGACCGTAGCGTCGCCCCGTGCGTGATGGCGCTGTTGTCACCGAAGTCCCACGCGTAGTCGGTGATGCTCTGCCCGGACGGCGCTGTCGCGGTGGCGGTGAGCGTGGTGTTCAGCGTTCCGGTGCCGCTGGCCGGGTTCGCGGCCAGGGACAACGTCCCACCCGGTTCCTGTTTGACCCCGGCGCCGTTGAACCGCAGCCAGTCCAACGCGAGCAGGTCGGGGGTGCCGCCGGTCTGGGCGGTGTTGACGAACTTCGCGTACAGGGTGGTGGTGCCCGTCGGCTTGTTCGTCAGCGTGACGGTGGGGGAGACCAGGTTGTCCCACCCGCCGGTCGAGGCGACGGCGGCCGTGCCGATCAGCGTGCCGGTCGGCGAGCCGGTGCGCAGCTCGATGGTGCCACCGAGACCGCCGTTGGTCAGCCCGAGCGTCACCGAGCCGACGTTGCGCAGGTCCACCGGCCCGTACGCGACCCAGTCGTTGTGGTCGACGTCGCCGAGCCGCTTGCCGGCGCGGGCGGTGGCCCGGTCGTTGACGGTGACGCCGGACTGGGCGGTGAAGTGCTCGGCCTCCTTGCTCTTGGGCTGCAACTGCACGCGGGTCGAGCCGGTCAGGGCCGGTGCGCCGGCCGCGCCCCCGTCGGTGTACTGCGCGGTGATCAGGGTGTAGAGGTTCTGCCCCGGCCCGTGCCCGTCACCGGCGTCCGCCTCGGTGGAGAGCAGTCCCGAGCAGCCGGTGTAGACGTCCAACGGGTGGGCGTGCGAGTCGTGGCCGAGCTGCGTCTGCACTGTCACCTTGCTGCAGTCGACAGTGGTGTCCTCCGGGTCGGTGACCGTCACCGTGAACGGGATCTTGTCGCCGAAGTCGAAGAAGCCGCCGTCGGGCACGTTGAGGGTCACCGTGGGTCGGGTGTTGCCGACCACCACGTCGGTGACAGCGGTCGCGGTCAACCCGTTGCCGCTGTTGCGGACGGTCAACCGAGCCGTGTACTTGCCGGCGCTGGTGTAGGTGAAGCTCGGGTTGGCGGCGGTCGAGTCGGTGGTGCCGTCGTTGGTGAAGTCCCAGGCGTAGCTGAGTGCCGTGCCGTCACCCGCCGTCGTGCCGGCCGAGGAGAAGGTGACAGTGAGCGGCGCGCGTCCGCTGTCCGGGGTGGCGGCGATCTTCGCGGTCGGTGGTCGGCCGTTCGCCACGTAGTCGATCCGGTAGATGCCCGCCCCGGCGTTGCTGCCGCCGCGACCGCTACCGGTGCCCTCGCCGAAGTCGATGACGTAGAGCGAACCGTCCGGGCCGAACTCCGCCTCGAAGGGCTGGATCCAGCTCATGGTGTCGAAGATGCCGTTGATCGACTGGAGGTCACCGACGGCGGTCGGCCCGAAGCGCGCGTTGCTGAACGTCTGCGCCGTCTTGTGGATCGAGAGCGTCTTGAACCACCTGCGCGTCAGCTCGTAGGTGATCCACTTGCCCTCGAAGTACTCCGGGAACTTGGTGGTGCGGGTGTTGGCCGGGTCGTAGTCGTAGACCGGGCCGCTCATCGGCCCGCCACCGCCGGTGCCCAGCTCCGGGAACTGGGTGGACGCGGAGTACGCGTACCAGACCAGTGCCGACTTCGACGCCGGCAGATTGGTCAGGCCGGTGTTGTTGGGGGAGTTGTTGACCGGCGCGCCGCAGTTGAACTTCGCGCCCGAGGTGTTGGTGGCGAAGTTGTAGTCGTTGAACGGGATGTTGTTGCCCACGCAGTACGGCCAACCGTAGTTGCCGGCCGCCGTGATCCGGTTGAACTCGACAGTCCCCTCCGGGCCGCGGTTGGCATCGGCCGCGCGGGCGTCCGGGCCGTAGTCCGCCACGAGCACCGCGTTGGTCTGCGGCTCGACGGTGATCCGGAACGGGTTGCGCATGCCCATCGCGTAGATCTCCGGCCGGGTCCTCGCGGTGCCGGGGGCGAAGAGGTTGCCGCTGGGCACTGTGTACGTACCGTCGGACTGCGGGGTGATCCGCAGGATCTTGCCGCGCAGGTCGTTGGTGTTGCCGGCGGTGCCCTGGGCGTCCCAGGCGGCACGGCCGGAGCGCTCGTCGATCGGGGTGTAGCCGCTGGAGGCGAACGGGTCGGTGTTGTCGCCGATCGCCGCGTAGAGCCGCCCCGCCCCGTCCATGGTCAGCGAGCCGCCCATGTGCGAGTTGGCCCGGCCCTCACCCCGGTAGGTGGGGATGGTCAGCAGGCGTTTCTCCGAGGAGAGCGCGACGCTGTTGTTGGCGACCGTGAAACGGGACAGGTTGAGCTGTTTGAGGGTCTTGTCCGACCAGAGCAGGTAGATCCAGCCGTTGCTGGCGAAGTTGCGGTCCAGGGTCATCCCGAGCAGCCCGTCGGACTGGTCGGTCATGGCCGAGGTGTATGCGAAGTCCAGCAGCGTGGTGACCTGGAGGGTGTCCTGGTTGACCACCTTCAACGCGCCGGTGCGCTGGATGTAGTAGACCTTCCGGTCCGGGGCGACGGCCAGTTCGAACGGGTCGGCCAGGTTCTCGGTGACCAGACCAACCCGTTCGAAGTTGCTGCTCTTGGTGGCCGAGCAGTCGCCGGCTACCGCGCCGGCGGCCCACTCGATGCCGTAGCGCAGGTGCTCCAGGAAGGTCGCGCTGCTGAACTGCGAGCTGGCGTGCCCACCGGCGGTGAACCAGGACCGGCCGCCGTCGTAGCGCTGACACCAGGAGTACGCGTGGTCGACGCCCTCGTCCAGCCCGTTGATCCCGTCCCGCACCTTGATCTGCGCGAGGGTGTGCACGTTGCCGGTCGGGTTGGTCCGCCAGTTGTACCACTCCTCGCTCTGCTCCCAGAGCTCCGGCAGGTTGCGGGTGGAGGGGTGCGCCCGGTCGAGCACCTTGACGCGGCCGGGGAACGTGCCGCCGGTGGACGAGAAGTCCGGGTGGTAGTCGAAGATCGTGCCGACCAGGCCCTCGTACCACTGCCAGTCACGCTCGCTGGCCGAGGCGGCGTGCAGGCCGGCCCAGCCGCCGCCGTTGCGGATGAAGGTCTGCAACGCGGCCCGTTGGCTGGCGTTGAGCAGGTCACCCGAGGTTGGCAGCGAGTTGGTGTTGTTGAACACCAGGGCGTCGAAGGTGGCGAGGTTGGCGTCGGTGAACGCGGCGGCGTCGGTGGTGGCGACGACCTCGAAGTTGTGTGCGGTGCCGAGTTGCTGGATGGCGGCGATGCCAGCCGGAATCGAGTCGTGGTAGAAGTTCGTGATCTTGGAAAAGACCAGCACCCGGAAGCGGGGGGCGGCCTCGGCGGGCAGGGCGGTGGTGGTGCTCACCACGGCGACGACGGCGAGCAGGATGAGGCAGAGCGAACGGAGGTTTCGGGGCATGGGGGCGCTCCCTGTCGGACGGTGAGGGTCGGAAAGCGCTTTCTCGCTGCCCGCACCACGGTACTGACAGCCAGTGACGAGCGTCAATAGCAGGGGGGTAAGCGGTTTCCTGGCGGAGGGCGGCGCTTGCGTGGGGTCACCACATCGACGTTCTTCCCCTACGATCGGTGGCGGTCGACCTGGGGAGGTCACGTGACGACACCATCACCGTCCGACCGGATCGACACGAGCGTCGTGCACCCGGCCCGCCGCTACAACTACTGGCTCGGTGGCAAGGACAACTTCGCCGTCGACCGGGAGTCCGGCGACCAGATCGCCGCCGTCTACCCCGGGGTACGCACCCTCGCCCGAGAGAATCGGGCCTTCCTCGGCCGGGCGGTGCGGTTCCTCGCCCAGGAGGCCGGCGTCCGACAGTTCCTCGACATCGGCACGGGCATCCCGAGCGCGGACAACACCCACGAGGCGGCCCAGTCCGTCGCCCCCGAGGCCCGAGTGGTCTACGTCGACAACGACCCGATGGTGCTGGTCCACGCCCGCGCGTTGCTGACCAGCGATCCGTCCGGTGCCACCGCCTACCTCGACGCCGACCTGCGCGACCCGGAGAAGATCCTCGCCGACCCGCAGTTGCAGGCCACGCTGGACCTGTCCCAGCCGGTGGCCCTGGTGTTGATCGCCGTGACGCACTTCCTCACCGACGACGACCGCCCGCACGAGCAGGTCGCCCGGCTGCTCGACGCGCTGCCGTCGGGGAGTTGGCTCGCCCTGACCCACTTCACCACCGACCACATTCCCGTCGAGATCGTCAGACGGATGGAGGCCGAGTTCGCCGCCGGCCGGATGAAGCAGGACGCCGTGCCCCGCGACCGCGCCGAGTTCGCCCGCTTCTTCACCGGCCTGGAGTTGGCCGAGCCGGGCATCGTCCCGGTCACCGAGTGGCGGCCGCAGGTGTCACCGGAGCAGCGACCGCCCCTGGCCGACGCCTCCATCTACGGCGCGGTGGCCCGTAAGCCCTGACCGGGCTCTGTTGTTCCCCCTGGCGGGGGAGTCGGCACCACCGGCGGCGGGAGGCGTTCTCGCGCCGGCCGGGCGAGGGTGCTCCCATGCCCCATTTCGCGAGCCGTCGGTGGGCGTACGGCGCCCTGGCCTGGTTGATCTTCTTCGTGGTGTCCCATGTGGTTCTGCTGCTCTTCCCCGGTGACGATCCGAGCGCCCACAGCCCCGGCGGCACGAGGGCCTACACGGTCTTCAACGTCGTACTCATCGCGATGTCGCTCGCCGGGGCGGCCGTCGTCGTCGCGACGGTCCGTCCATCGGCTCGACCCCTGCCCCGGTGGTTGATCCTGACGCCGCTCTGGTTCGGAAGTGTCCTGCTCGTCGTCCGGGGTGTTCCGGGGATGGTCGAGAACCTGCTGATGGTGACGGGAGTCCGTCGTGGTGGATTCGTGGGGGCCCAGGACATCTCCACGGGTGAGTTCTGGGCCGGCCTCGCCATCAACACCTACTTCTTCGTCGGCGCGGTGCTGCTGGTCGGAGCAACGAACTCCTACGTCCGCCGCTCGGCGGGCCTGGCGGAGTGATGCGTGAGGGCCAGGCGGCCCCCAGCCATGGCCGACGCGCCCCGGTGTTCAGTGCGGGAACGCGCGGGGGATGCGGGTGTTCAGGAACTCCTCGCGGAAGGCTTGGATGCGCGTGATCACCTGCCGTCTGCCGACGGTGTTCTCGATGCGGTCGAGGTACAGGCATCGGGCGGCGAGTTTGTCGAGGTCGACGGTGAAGTACATCGCCATCAGCGGGTTGACGAACAGGTCCCCACCGCCGGTACGCCGGGTGAACCGGACGTCTCCGAACGCGCCGCTGGTGGCGGCGGCGATCTGTCCCTGCACGATGCTCGGCCGGTCCGGGGTGGCGGCCTGGGCGTCGGCGACAGCATCACGATAGAGCGCTGCCTCCCGGCTGGAACCGGGGATGGACAGGGCACCGAGGTAGCCGCCGTCGCGGTCGAGCGCGGCGAGGTTCTCCAGCACCTCGACGTGGTTGACGCCGTCGTAGGCGTCGATACCGAAGCCGAGGCTGGACACCAGCTTGATCGGGACGTCCAGCGCGGTCACCGCCGCGAGACTGGTGACGTCCTCCACCGGCGTGCCGAGATTGCTCTCGTCGCCATGCAGCAGGATGTCGGTGCCGCCGTCGACGAGCACGACCGCGTCGATGTCGAGTTTCTCGACCAGATGCCGGTACGCGGCCCGGAGCGGTTGGACACCGAGCGGTGGGAAGGCGTACACGGTCGACGGCAGATCCTGGGCCGCCAGCCACCGGGCGAGCGTCCGTTCCGGGAAGTACCAGTCCGGGCTGGTGGTGCCCGGCTGCACGGCAGCGACGTGCTCCGCGCTCCACGCGTCCTGGTCGATCAGTTCGAGTTCCGAGAAGGAAAGACTGGCCAGGTGCACCTGTGTGCCGCCGCGCCACAGGGCGAGTGCCAACGGCAGACCCGCGTACACGTCGAAGCCACCGCCCGCCCCGGCGATGAGGACGTTCCGCGCCGGGGCCAGCGCGGCGAACAGTGGGGGTACGGCCAACGAGAACACACCGAGATCGGTGGGCAGTGCGGCAGGGGTCGTCACCGCTCAATGATGAGGGGTGTCCCACCGATCCGTTTCGTCCAGGGAGAGGAACGCACACGGTGTACGTCAACCTGGCGACGAGCGCCGGTAGGCCCGGTCGACCGAACGAGGACTTCGTCGGCGCGGTGCCCGGTGCCGTCGTCCTGCTGGACGGTGCCGGCATCCCGGGAGCCGAGTCGCTCTGCTCCCATGGTGTCGTCTGGTACACCCGCCACCTCGGCGCCGCGCTGCTCGCGCACCTGTCGTACGACGACGGGCGAGATCTTGCGGCGGTCCTCGCCAGTGCCATTGTCGAGACGGCCGCCGAGCACTGCGACACGTGCGACATCGCAGATCCCCGCAGCCCTCAGGCCACCGTCGCGGTGCTCCGCGTCAACCGGGACAGCCTCGACTATCTCCTGCTCGCGGACTCCTTCCTCGTCTTCGATCTGGCCGGCGGCAGCTTTCACGTGATCACCGACGACCGCGAGGTGACCGCCAGGCGGGAATGCTCAGTGCCCCTGGACGGTCTCGCACCGGGAAACCCGGAGTACGACCGCGTCCGCGCCTCCTGTGCCGAAGCACTGCGTGCCCGCCGAAACCAGGTGGGCGGGTACTGGATCGCCAAGGACGACCCGTGCGCGGCCCAGGAAGCGGTGACCGGCAGCAGGCCTCTCGACGACCTCGACGGGGTCGCACTGTGCAGCAACGGCGCCAGCCGGATCGTCAGCCCGTACGCCCTGACCGACTGGCCCGGCGTGCTGGAACTGCTCGCCGCCGAAGGCCCGGCCGGTGTCATCCGTCGCGTCCGAGAGGCCGAAGCCCCGAGCGGTGGCTCCGAACTTCGGGTGCCGGACGACGCCACGGTCGCCCACTGCACGTTCGACACCACCTGCCACCCTGAGGACCGCCGACGAGGGGAGCATCCCGATGAATGTGACTCAACAGCTCCTCACGGTGGGAGCCGTTCTCGCGGGCGCGGTCCTCTCGTTCGTGGGCACAGGGCTCAACGACCGCACCGGAGCGTTTGGCTTATGGAGTGGTACGCGCACGGTTGGATCGAGGATGCCGATGCCGACGGATGGGAACGGGCGGTGGCCGATGCTAGCCGCGCGCGTACCGACTTTTATGCCGCAGCCCGTCAGAGTCTGAACATCCCGGACGCCAGGTTGACGGATGGCGTCTGGCCGGTCGAGTGGATGATGAGGCGAAAGCCCGCCACGGCGGCGGACGTGGCATCGCCCCGGGGGCACTGACCGGCGGGCGGTACGAGCAGGGCCCGATGACCGGGGACTGCGGACCGCTCTCGGCGGGCCGGCGTCGATGCGCCGGCCCGCCGGGCGGTGTCAGCTTCCGGTGCAGGTGGCGGTGGTTCCGCTGCCGTTTCCGGTGCCCTGGAATCCGAAACTGGTGCCCTGACCGGCGGCCAGTCGTCCGTTGTAGCTCTGGTTGGCGACGGTGACGGTGCCGCTGGTGCCGCTGGCGACGCCGTTCCACAGCGAGGTGACCGCCGCCCCGCTCGGCAGGGTGAGGGTGACGCGCCAGCCGGTCAGGGCGGCGGTGCCGGCGGTGACGCTGACGTTGGCGACGAATCCGCCGTTCCACTGGTCCTGGACGGCGTAGACCGCGGTGCAGGCACCGCCGCTGGGCGGCGGGGTCGTCGGCGGAGGCGTCGTGGGCGGCGGGGTGGTGGGCGGAGGCGTCGTGGGCGGCGGGGTGTCGTCGAGCGTCAGGTTCTTCTGCTGGACGGTCCACTGGGTGCGGCACAGCCCGCAGTTGGCGCCGACGAAGTTGGTGCCGGCGGTGTTGTCGCCCTTGAGGCGCCACTTGAAGTACAGCGTCGCCACCCGGCCGAACTCACCGCCGTTGGTCTGGTCGTAGGTGCCACCGTGTCCAACGTTCAGGTTGCCCATGAACGCGGGCAGCCCGGCCGGCAGTTTGCCCCAGTCGTCCATGGCGTTCGGGTAGGCGATGTCGCTGGGCCCGCCGACGAAGTAGGCGATCGGCTTGGTCAGCCTCCGGAGCTGGTAGTCGTCGGCGTCGTTCAGCAGACCGCTGCTGAAGATGCCGGTCGTGGTGACGCGCGGGTCGTTGGAGACGGCGTACGCCTCCAGGCCTCCGCAGGAGAAGCCCGCGACGGCGACTTTCGTGGTGTCGATCTTGTTGTAGTACTTGCTGCCCTGTCGGGAGTTCTCCGCGAACGCCCAGTCGATGGACTGGGTGAGCATCTGCGACGTGGTGGAGCCGGAGCCGTTCGGTGCTCCGTTGGCGATGGCGAGGAAACCGTGGGAGGCGATCTCGCGGAGGAAGTTGCCCTGGGAGAGCCCGTTGCCGGAGCAGCCGCCGTTGCCCCACGCGACGATGGGGAGGCGCTCGGTCGGGAGGTTCTGGGGCCGGAAGATGGTGTGGTTCGCCAGGCTGGCCGACGTCTCGTAGTCGGCGGGATAGGGACCGGAACCGCCTACCGCGGCGTTGGCCGGCGTCACGCCGACCGCCATGATCATCGAGGTGACCGGGACGAGGATGGCCGCCAGGCCCACGTAGATCTTCGACGTTCTTCTCATTCGCCCTCCAGTGGATGTCACGACGGTGCTCCCGGCCGCGGCGGACGTCCGTTCGCGTCCGACCAGGGTGGTGGCGGTGGCCGCGGGCCGGGTGGAGGTGGGCGGGGTCCACCACCCGGCGGTACGACGGGAGCTGTTTGCAGTTACTATCACCGGCGCAACGATAAGTGTCAATGTGAGGAGTCTGTGGTCGGCTCGTCCCTCGAAGCCTGGAAGTGCGTGACCCACGAGGCGGCGTCGGGCCAGTGCGGGGTGGCCACCTCGACGAGACGTCCCTGGGCCAGTGAACCGAGCGCGGAGTGGATGTCCAGGAAGGTCTCCCTGGCCCGCTGGCGCGGCCAGGGCTGCGGCAGCAGATGCTCGGGCAGGTCCGGGTCGATGTCCGCGAACCTGCGCCAGGAGTCCATGGCCGAGGTCCGCGCCACCAACGCCCCGGCGGGGTCCAGCGTCCCGTCGCGGGCGGCCACCCGCAGGTCCGCGTACCGCCCGATGAAATCCGAGTACGCCGAGGCGAGGCTGGTCAGGTCGTACGCGGAGGCCGGACCGTGCGGCCCGGACTCCTCGTCGAACCGGACGTGCAGGACCGACCACCGGGCGCCCGCGACGTGCTGCAACAGGTCATCGAGCGCCTCCCGCACCGGTGCGGCGTCGGACCCCGGCCGGATCCACACGCTGTCGTACAGGCCGACGAACCCGAGCGCGCCCAACGACCTGCGGACCGCGTGCCGGGCAGCCTGGCCGGAGCTCGGGATCGAGAAGGACGCCTGCACCCATGCGCCGGTCCAGGGCGGCGGGTGGGCACCGAAGGTCAGAAAGTGCCGCATCCGGGTGCGGTGCCGGGCGATCGCCCACGGTGTGAGGTGGTAGACCGGCGGCCGTCCGTTCCCCCGGGTCGCGATGAGACCACGCTTGACCAGCCGGGACAGGGCGGAACGGGCACTGGGTTCGCTGATCCCGAACTCCCGCAGGATCGCGATGACCGCCGCCGACGGCAGGTCGGCGTCCGAGGAGTCGAGATACTCGCCGAGCACTGTCGCCAGCAGGTGCTGCGGACTGGACCCGACCTGGGCCCGGGGCACCCGGACGTCGTCGGCGGGCTCGTGGACGTTCACCATCCCAGACTGCCTCACCCGGTGGTCAGGGCGTGGTCGGCGGGTGTCTGACGACGTCGGGCGCGGACGGGGGCACTATCGTTCTGGCGTGCACATCCGTTTCGACGTACCCGCCGACCCCGCCTACCCCGGCCGGGTGGCCGCCGCGCTCGGCGGCGTCCGCCTGCGCCGGTTCCTCTACATCGGTGCGGTGCTGGCGGCGGTCGGCGTGATCGGTTTCGCCGTCTCGCGGGGATCGGCGGCCGGCGAGCGAACCACCGGGCTGTGGACGACTCTGATCCTGGCCGGCGTGCTGTCGATGCTGTTCCTGCCATGGGTGCGCTGGCGCGCCCGCCGCCGGTCCGGCGGTTACGCCGTCGATGGTGCCTACGAGATCACCGACGACAACATCATGATGCGCAGCGGCTCGGAGTCCGGCGGCATCGCCTGGGACGGGGTCACCCGCGTGAAGGACACGAGTGACTTCTGGATCGTGTACGTCGACCGGATGCCGGCGACCGTGATCCCCCGTTGGCTGATGTCCGCCGAGGACGCCGAGACGCTGCGGACCTACATGACCGAGCGCGGCCTGCTCGCACCCCGCTGACCGCGCTACGAATGAGCGGCGGTCACCCGTCGCGCGTCGCCGCCCCGGTCAGCGTGTCCCGGCGGCGCAGCAGCGCTGCTCTCGCCCGGCGAGCCGCCCACAGGTTCACCACCGCCACCGCTCCCAACGTGAGCACGACGGCCAGCAGCGACGGTTCGAGCTTGTGTCGCGGCAGTGTGATGACCGACGCGCCGACCGTGAAGACCAGCCAGGCGCCGAGGCCGAGCCATCCGGCGACCACCCGATCCTGGGCGAACAACGGGGCCCGTCGGGTCACGGCCCAGCCGCCGAACACCGCCCAGCACAGGCCGATCGCCACCAGGACCGCGAAGGCCGCGGCCGTGCGCGGTGGCAACCCGGGCTCCGTTGCCCAGAGCAGGCTGATCAGGGCGCTCCCGGTCAGACCGGCGAGAGCCACGGCCAGGTAGCCGACCCGCCTCCGCAGCGACAGCGGCGCGTCGAGTCGTGCCAGCACCTCTTCCGGCGTCATGCCTCGTACCCCTTCCGTACCAGTTCGTTGCGTAACAACCTGCGGGCCCGGTTGAGCCGCGACTTGACGGTGCCGACGGGTACGGCGCAGATCTGCGCGCAGGCGTCCAGCGGCAGGTCCTCGAGGTAGAAGAGGAAGAGCACCTCCCGTTCCCGGACGGGTAGCGCCGCCAGCGCGCCGGCCAGCGTCTCGCGGTTGACGATCTCCTCCGCCTCGTCGTCGCCCGGCAGGTCGTCGATCGGCTCGGGATCCGGACGCGCGTACGCGGCCCGCAGCCGGTTCATCACCGCCCGACGGGCGATGGCGAACAACCACGGAGTGAACCGGTCCGGCTGCCGCAGCTTCGGCAACCCCCGGAACACCGCCAACCAGATCTCCTGCACCACGTCGTCGTCGGACCCGCCGAGCATCCGCCCGACGTACCGCTCGACCGCCGGATGCCAGCCCTGCACCAGTGCGGTGAACGCCTCCCGCTCACCGAGCTGACAGCGGACCACCAGCAACTCATCGCTCATCGGCCCTCCTTCGCCTGTTCAGTCGGCGTGAGGGCCCGGCAGGTTCACGTCCTGCCACCACAATCGCAGGGCGGCGTGTCGACGACCCGGGCAGGACCGGTCGGAGGCGTACCCCTCGTCAGACCAGCGGCGCCTGCGCGGACCGGTCGCCGTCGTCGGCGGCGCGGACCCCGACGGGTGCCGTGATCGGGGCGGCGACGATGCGACTGGGCAGCACCGGCGCGTCCCGGCCGGTGCCCCGTCGGCCGTCGCCGCCGCCGGACTCCTCGTGGTAGTCCTGCTCCACGTTGACCGACCAGACGTCGTGCGTACTGCCGGTGGCGATGTTCTCGGCGGTGAGCATCGCGGTGAGCATCGAGTGGTCCTGGTTGTTGTAGCGGTGCATGCCGTTGCGGCCCACCGGGTGCACGTTCGGTACCGCCTCGGCCAGCCACGCCCGGATCACGTCCACGTTGTGCTGGTAACGCTCGTCGTACACCGGGTAGGCCTTCGGCATGCGCACGACGTAGCCGGCCTCCACCACACCGGGTCGGACCAACCCCAACCGCTCCAGCTCCGCGGTCGCCACCGCGACGAGGTCGGCATCGGGGGTACGCCACATCTCGTCGCCCTCGAACACGAAGTACTCCAGGCCCAGGCAGGTGCGGCCGTCCTTGACGAGGTACGGCGACCAGGAGCCGAAGTTCTGGATCCGGCCCACCCGTACCCCCGGGTCGTGCACGTAGATCCAGTTGTCCGGGAACGAGAACTCCGCCGGCACCACCAGCGCGACGGTCAGGAAGTCGCGGTAGCGCAGGTCGGCGGCGCAGGCCAGCACCTCCGGGGGCGCCGACGGACGCAGTGCGGCCACCAGTTCCGAGATCGGCATGGACGAGATCACGTGGTCGGCCGGCTGGGTGCGCTGCCCGCCCGCGCCGTCGACAGTCACGCTGATGGCGCGCCGTCGTTTCGGGTCGCGGTGCACGGCGGTGACCCAACTGCCGGTCGACAGGTGACCGCCACGCTTGCGGACCTGCTCGGCGCAGCGTTCCCACATCATGCCCGGCCCGTACTTCGGGTACTGGAACTGCTCGATCAGGCTGGTCACGTCGGTGCGCCGGCGGCTGGGCAGCAGCGCGTTGCGGATGGCAGTGGCCAGCGACAGGTTCTTGATCCGCTGCGCGGCCCAGTCGGCCTGCAACCGGTCCGCCGGCATTCCCCAGACCTTCTCGGTGTACGTCTTGAAGAAGATCGAGTACAGCCGCCAGCCGAACCGGGCCGACACCCAGCCCTCGAAGTGCGACTGGTCCCGGGGTGGGCGCAGTCGGGCCCGGGCGTACGAGCCGAGGCAGCGGGCCGCCTCCGGCAGCCCCAGGTTGCGCAGCGCGTTCATGGCGCTGAGCGGGTAGTTGAACAACGCGCCCCGGTAGAAGATCCGGCTCATCCGGGGCCGGGTGAGGAAGTCCTCGTCCGGCAGGATCTCGTGCCAGAACGCCTCCACCCGGGGCACCTTCGTGAAGAACCGGTGCCCGCCGATGTCGAATCGCCACCCGTCGCGTTCCACGGTCCGGCTGATCCCGCCGACCACCTCGTCGGCCTCGAACACCTGGACCGGCAGGCCGTGCCGGAGCAGCTCGTACGCGGCCGTGAGCCCCGCCGGCCCCGCACCGATGACCACCGTGCCGTGCTGCTCGCTCATGCTGCCGCGCTCCTGCCCACCGTCATGGTTGAGGTGCGGCGCGTACCCGTTCTGCACGGATTGTCACCCTTGTCCTGGGTGATTTCCGCTTCGGCGTGGCACGCGGCGGCGTACAACGGGAGGGGGCGACACCCGCGCGCGACGGGCGGGCCGGCGGACCGGGGGAGCGGGGCGGATGCACCGGTGGCGAGGCGGCGCGGCGACGCTGGCCGCGCGCACCGTCGCGGCCGGCCACGGCGCAGCCCGCCTGGCCCGTCGGGTGCCGGCGCCCTGGGCGCACGTGATCGGCCTGTTCCTCGGCGCGAAGCTGCTGTTGACACTGCTCGGTCTGCTGGTCCTGCACGCCTGGGACGGCATCCCCGGCGCGCCCCCGGCGGACGAGGCGTTGATGTGGGCCCAGCAGCGGGAGATCTCCGGGCACCGGTGGATCTCCTTCTGGTTCGCCTGGGACTCGCTGCTCTACCTGCGGCTGAGCGAGCTGCCCCTGACCGGGCCGTGGCGGGACTTCGGCTTCCCCCTGCTGTACCCGTTCCTGGCCCGCCCGGTCGGCGCGCTGCTCGGCGGCGACACCGCGCTCGCCCTGCTGCTGATCAGCAACGTCGCCTTCCTGCTGGCCCTCTGGTACGGCTACCGACTCGCCGAGCTGCTGCTCGGCGGCGCGGACGCGGCCCGCCGGTTCACCAGGTACCTGGTGCTGCTGCCGACCGCGTTCCTGTTCCAGGCCGCGCTGACCGAGTCGTTGTTCGTCTGTCTCGCGCTGGCCGCCTTCTATCACGCCGAGCGGAGCCGCTGGCTGCTCGTCGGCGTCATCGGCTACTTCCTGGCGATGAGCCGGTCCGTCGGCCTGCTCGTGGCACTGCCGTTGGCGCTGGTACTGCTCCGTCAGCACGACTGGCGGCTCGGCCCACGCGCCCTGCTCGGCTACCTACGGATCGGCTGGCCATTGCTGCTGCTGCCCGCCGGATGGTTCACCTTCATGGCGTACTGCCGGTGGCGCGGCGGCGACTGGTTCGCCTACCAGCACGCCCAGGAGACCGGCTGGGGAATCCGGGTGCAGAACCCGCTGCCGGTGCTCCTGCACGGGCTGGCCGGGGAACCGCGCGACGCCGCCCGGGTCTGGTTCGCCGTGGCCGTGCTGGTCGTGCTGGCCGCCGGGTTCCGCCGTCGGGAACTGCCCTACCTGGTGTACGGCGTACTCATGGTGCTCGTGCCGCTGTCGATGGGCCCGGCGGTGTACAAGAGCCTGCTGCGCTACCTGCTCGCCGCGTTCCCGGTGGCGCTGGTCCTGGCTCGCTGGGCTCGCCACGCCGGCGTCGACGTCTGGCTGACCGCGACACTCGCCGTGGTGCAGGGGGCGCTGTTCGTGCTCTGGCTCAGCTACTGGACCCACATGATCATCTGATTGCGCCGGCTGTCGTCCGGGCAGGATGGGCAGATCGCCGAGCGTGCCCCGGTGCGGCCCGGACGTCCGGGCCTGTGCGAGCCTGCTACCGACGTTCGACGCACACCAGAATGGAGGCCCGGTGTTCGCCCTGCCGCTGACCGAGGATGTCGAGCTCCGCCCGCTGGAGCCGTGGCGGGCCGAGGAGTTCCTCGCCCACATGGACCGCGCCCGCGAGCACATCCAGCCGTGGGTGTCGCCGTCCTTCGCCGCCACCGACCTGGCCTCGGCCCGAGCGGTGTTGCAGCGGTACGCCGACCGCTGGGCCAGCGACAGCGGAGGCATGTGGGGCCTGTGGTGGCGGGGCACCCTCGTCGGCGGGGTCATCTTCGTATCGTTCGACGCGACCAGCGGCGCCTGCGAGGTCGGATGCTGGGTGGAGCCGGCAGCCGAGGGCAGGGGCATGGTCGCGCCGGCGATCCGCCGGATCGTCGACTGGGCGGTCCGCGAGCGCGGCATCCAGCGGGTGGAGTGGCGGACCAACGCCGACAACATTCGCAGCAAGGCACTCGCCCGTCGGCTCGGTCTGCGCCTCGACGGCACACTCCGCCAGCTCAGGCCCGGTCCGCACGGGCGAATCGACCTCGAAATCTGGTCGGTGCTGGCCGACGAGTGGCTGTCCGCGGCGAGCGGATCGCCGGCCACCGTCCACTGACGACGGATTTCTGTCGTACCCGGTCGCCACCATGCATTCATGGCCGTCCCCGCGCTCACCCCTCATTCCGACCCGCCGCGTTCCGTGCCGCTGCGTGAGGCGCGCACCCGGTTCAGCCAGCTCGTCGCCCTGGCCGAGCTGACCGACGCGGTCACCGTCGTCACCCGCGACGGCGACCCCCGCCCGGTCGCGGCAATCGTCCCCGCCGCAGCCGCCCGCAGTGGCGCCCAGGCCCGCGCCGACGCCGACCGGCTCGCCGCCGTCACCGCCGGCTGGGCCCGACGCCTCGACGATCAGCACCGACGCAGCAGTCAACGACACGCCGCCGAGCTGGGCGCGGTCCGCGCGGCACTGGCCGAGGCATGGGCCGAGCTGGATCGCCGCGTCATTCCAGGCAGCGACCCCGCGCTGGCCCGACTGCGTGCCGCGCACACCGACCTGCTCGCCGGCTGACCGCCTCCGCGCGGCACAGGTGGCGGCGCACAGTTCCGCGTCCCGGGCACGCGGACGGGGCACGTCGGTCTGTCGGGTCGCCCAGACCGGCCGTTGGGGTTCGTCGTTGTGCACAGCGTGCCGTAGTGCAGAGTCGGGCGAGCAACGGAGAACCCGCGGCGACGTATCCTTCGTCCGTGGGACTGCGGTTCACGACGCGCGGATCGGACTCGCCTTGGGTGGACACCGTCTGGACCTGCACGAGCGAGCAGGTCACTGCGATGACGTCCGTCGCAGGGGTGCGGTGGGGCCTGGTGTTCTGGGAACAGGCCAGCCGGGCCCACACGGTCATCACCGGTCCCGAGACCCGGACTGGCGTGGCGCCGGTGCCGGAGGGTGCGACCTTCACGGGCATCGAGTTCGCCGTGGGCACCTCGCTGCGGGCCGTGCCCACCTCGGCGCTGACCGACGGTGGCATCGTGCTTCCCGACACCACGCGCCGGACGTTCCGGCTGGACGGGGAGCGCTGGGAGACGCCCTCTCCCGACGACGCCGAGGCTCTGGTCGACCGTCTCGTCCGGGCCGGGATCGTGGTCCGTGACGCACTCGTCGTCGACGTGCTGCGGGGTCACCGCCCGGCCGTCTCGGGACGCACTGTCGAACGCCGGTTCCGCGCCGCGACCGGACTGACGCAGGGCGTCATCCGGCAGATCGAGCGTGCCCGCACAGCGGCGGAACTACTGGCTGCCGGCGACCTGGCCGCCGACGTCGTCGTCAAGCTCGACTACTACGACGAGCCGCACCTGGCCCGAGCGCTGCGCTCCTACGTCGGCCGCACTGCCCGGCAGCTGCGCGAGGGGGCGGGTGGCGCGATCGCCCTCGACCTGGATCACCGCTTGACGCCGTAGACCAGCTTGAGGATCCCGTTCGGGTAGCTCTCCGATTCCCGCAGCGTCAGCATGTGCTTGTCCCGGTCGGCCCGGCCGAACAGGCTCTTGCCGGCACCGAGCAGCACGGGGAAGACAAGCAGGTTGTACTGGTCGATCAAGCCCGCGTCGGACAGCCGCCGAGCCAGCTCCGCGCTCCCGTGGATGAAGATCGCGCCGCCTTCGCCCTCCTTGAGCGCGGCGACGTCCCCCGTGGAGCGCAGGATGGTGGTCGGCCCCCACCCGTCGACGACGGCGTCGTCGGACAGCGAGGTCGACACCACGTACTTCGGCAACTCCTTGTAACCGGCGTGGTCCTCCGAGCCGGGCCAGACCGGCGCGAACGCCTCGTAGCTGCGACGGCCGAACATCAACGCCGTCGTGTCGGTGAGCTCCTCGCCCTTCAGCGACCAGGCTTCCGGGACGAACTCGAGGTCCTTGAACACCCACCCGCCGCTGCGGTGCTCCTCCGAAGGCCCGCCGCCGGGGGAGTCGACGACGCCGTCCAGCGACATGAAACCGGTGTAGACCAGGCTGCGCATAGTGCTGTCTCCTCATGTTCCGGCAAGCTGCCGGATCCAGGCTAGATGGCAGCCGCGGCAGCCGTCTTGGACGAAAACGACAGCGGGTCCGCACCGCCGAAGCTGGCTCGTCGTCAGCCTGTCTGTGCCCGAGGTGTTAATCAGAGCCAGATGGACTGGTGCCCAGCATCAGCCGTTGGCCGGGTAGGCGTGCGTCTCGGCGGCCTTCACCGCCACCCACACGCGCTGGCCGGGGATCAGCCGCAACTGGGCGACGGCGGCCGGCGTGACGTCGGCGGCCACCTCGATCGGCCCGTCCACCTGCACGCGCAGATTGTCGCCGTGCCGTTGGACACCGGCCACCGTCCCCGCCCAGGTGTTGCGCGGGCTGCCCTCCGGTCGGCTCGAGTGCAGGGCCACCGCCGCCGGCCGGAACGCCACGAACGCCTCGCCGTCCAGCCGGTCCGCGACGGCGAGGGTCAGCTCCGGCGCGACCCGTACCCCGAGACCGTCGGCCCTGCCCCGGAAGAGGTTCAGCCCCACCAGCCTGGCGACGTAGTCGGTGCGCGGACGGGCGGTCACGCTCGGCCCGTCACCCTCCTGGACCACCCGTCCGCCCTCGACGATGACCAGCCGGTCCGCCAAGGCGAGGGCGTCCAGCGGGTCGTGGGTGACCAGCAGCGTCGCGCCCGGGTGCGCGGACAGGTGGCGGTGCAGCTCGGCGCGGGTGTCCAGCCGGGTGCGCGCGTCCAGGGCCGCGAGCGGCTCGTCCAACAGCAACAGCGACGGCGCGAGCGCCAACGCGCGCGCCAGTGCTACCCGTTGTGCCTGGCCACCGGAGAGCTGCCGAGGGCGACGGTGCACCTGGCCGTCGAGCCCCACCCGGTCGAGCCAGTCACGGGCCGTGGCCCGGGCCGCCCTCCGGTCGACGCCGTGCCGACGCGGGCCGAAAGCCACGTTGTCCAGTGCGCTCAGGTGCGGAAAGAGCAGGTAGTCCTGGAAGACCACACCGATCGACCGGCGTTCGGTGGGCACCCAACCCCGCGTCGCCGGACGGTCCAGGTCGACGCCGTCGAGCGTGACGTGGCCGTCGGTGAGGGGGTGCAGCCCGGCCAGGGCACGTAGCGCGGTGGTCTTGCCGGCACCGTTCGGGCCGAGCAGCGCGACGACCTCGCCGGGCGCGACCCGCAACGGCACGTCGAGTCGGAACGTACCCCGGTCGACGACGAGCCGGGCGTCGAGCAGCGGGCCGGTCATGCGCTGGTCATCCAGCGGTCGCGCAGCGCGACCAGGATGCCGACCGACACGACGAGCAGCACCAGGCTGAGCACGATCGCGGACTCCAGGTCGGTCTCCAACGCCAGGTAGACGGCGAGTGGCATGGTCTGCGTCCGGCCGGGATAGTTGCCGGCGAAGGTGATGGTGGCGCCGAACTCGCCGAGCGCCCGCGCCCAGCAGAGCACCGCGCCGGCGGCCAGCCCGGGCGCCACCAGCGGCAGCGTCACATGGGTGAAGGTGGTCCACCGGCTGGCGCCCAGCGTCGCGGCGGCCTCCTCGAACCGGTGGTCGGCAGCACGGAGGGCCCCCTCGACGGCGATGACCAGGAACGGCATGGCCACGAACGACTCGGCGAGCACGACACCCGTGGTGGTGAAGGGCAGGGTGATGCCGAAGGTGGCGTCGAGCCAACCGCCGAGCAGTCCACGCCGACCGAAGACCAGCAACAGCGCCACCCCACCGACCACCGGCGGCAGTACCAGCGGCACGGTGACCAGCGCGCGTACCAGTCGGCGGCCGGGGAAGTCGACCCGGGCCAGCATCCAGGCGAGGGGCACCCCGAGCACCAGACAGAGAACGGTGGCCAGGGTCGCGGTCTGCACCGACAGCCGCAGAGCGGTCAGCGCGCCCGGCTCGGTGAGCCGCCCCGGCAGGGTCGTCCACGGGGCCCGGATCACCAGCCCGGCCAACGGCAGGACGAGGAAGAGCAGCCCCAACCCGGCGGGGATCAGCAGCGCCGCCGGCACCCGCCCCCGCCGCCGGGACCTGGCGTGATCGAAGGGCCGGATCATGGAGCCTGGAAGCCCGCCTCGACGAGGACCGCCTGCGCCGCCGCCGAGCGGACGTACGCGACGAAGGCCCTCGCGGCGGTCGGATTCGGTGCGTCCTTCAGCGCGACGATCAGATAGTCGTTGACCGCCCGCGCCGACTCGGGGAACTCCACACCGGTCACGTCGGCGCTCGCCGCCAGCGCGTCGGTGCGGTAGACCAGGGCCGCGTCGACCTCACCGAGCTTCACCTTGGCGAGCGCGCCCTTGACGTCCCGTTCAAGAGTGGCCGGCGTCAGCGTGATGCCGGCCGAGTCCAGGGCGGTGCGCGCCGCCGCGCCGCAGGGCACCTGCGTGGCGCACAGTGCCACCTTCACACCAGGCTTGCCGAGGTCGGCCAGCCCCTTGACCCCCTCCGGGTTGCCCCGGGGCACCGCGATGACCAACTGGTTGCGGGCGAAGATGCTCGGCGTGCCATCGGCGTTGCCGGCCTCGCTGACGGTGGACATGTTCGCTGGGGCGGCCGAGGCGAACACGTCGGCCGGCGCGCCCTGGTTGATCTGGTTGGCCAGGGCGGAACTGCCGGCGACGTTGAGGGTCACAGTGCTGCCCGGGTTGGCGGCCTCGAAGTCCTTCCCGATCCGGGTGAACGACTCGGTCAGCGAGGCGGCCGCGAACACCGTCACCGCGCCGACGCCCCGACCGTCCGCGGCACCGCCGGAGGCCCGGCCACCGTCCGCGCCGCAGCCGGCGACAGCCAGTGCCACCAGGACGGCTGCCACCCGCCTCATCGCCCGCGCGTTCATCCGCCAGCCCTTCCCCTGGTCGGGGTGGGTGCGGCCCGCTCCACCACCACGGTGGTCGATTTGATCACCGCGACGGCCACCGAACCGACGCGCAGGTCGAGCTCGTCGACCGCCTCCCGGCTCATCAGCGACACGACGCGAAAGGGGCCGGCCTGGATGTCGACCTGGGCCATCACGGTGTCCTTACGGACGTCGACGACGATGCCGCGGAGCCGGTTGCGGGCGGAGGAGAACTCCGCACCCGCATCCGGGTCGGCGGCCTGAGCGCGGGCGAACGCGGCCAGGTCGACACCGTCGATCACCCTGTGGCCGTGCTCGTCACGCCCGGCCGTCAGCCGCCCGGCGTCCACCCAGCGGCGGATGGTGTCGGAGCTGACACCGAGCAGGTCGGCCGCCTCGCCGATCCGGAAGGTCGTCACCGGCTGACCTTATCGCTCGCACCTGCAAGCACGAAAGCCCGGAACGGCCCGCATTCACATAAGGAAGTGGGTGCCAGGGCCAGCAATTGCGCCCCGCAGGCCATGTTTTCGGGGCGCTCACCAAGATCGCGCTACATCCAGGATGTAGTGGTGTCGGTGCGGCGGCGAGGCCCCTACTTCCTGGTTCGAGCACGATCTTGGCGGGGCGCGAGGCGCGGGGCGCGAGGCGCGAGGCGCGGGGCGCGAGGCGCGGGGCGCCCGCCCAAGGTCTGCGCAGTTTCGGGGATAGTGCTGCCTCGGGGCGAGTGGGGGCAGCGCTATCCCTGTTGTTGCGCGGATCGTGGGCGGGCGTCCGGTCAGCAGTTGCGCAGCTCGGGGGACTGGTTGAGGAGCTGGCCACGGGTCGATACGAAGCGCCGGTAGCGCTCCCCGTCGACGGCCGACGGCCGGAACGCGGCGACGCGGTGGCAGTTCTGGAAGGCGAGGCGTACACCGAAGTGTCGTTCCAGGCCGGCGCGGATCGCGTCGCTCGCCAGCGCCCGGAGCAGTTGCCCCCGGTCGGCGTCGCTGGGCGGCGGGACGACGTTGTCGGCCAGTTCGGCGTCGCCCGACTCAAGCTCGGCCACCACCCGGCTCACGGTGGCCCAGGCGTACGGGAGCGAGTCGCGGACGCAGGCGATGAACGCCTCGTCGTCGACGGGGCCGCGTTCGGCGGCGTCGAGCAGGGCGGGCGGGACGGTGAGTGACATGGTTCTCCTCCGTATCGCTAACGAATACCGTTTCCAATAACGGCACGGATTGAGCAGACCACGTCGCCGGACGCACGTCAACGAGGGTGCCGGCGCGCCGCGCCGCCACCCCTTCGAAAACCTCGTCAAGCCCAGCCGCCACCCGCGCGAGAACCGCGCTCCGAGACTCGGGCCGCTCCGATAGGCGGACCGTCAGCAACGCCGCCCGCCGACAACGCCGCCCCAGCTCAGACCCGGCGGGGGTGGCCCTTGAGGTGTCGGCCCAGTTCGCGGGCGATCTCCCGGTTGGCGTCCCGCTCGGCCAACGTCTGCCGCTTGTCGTAGGAGCGCTTGCCCTTCGCCAGGGCCAGTTCGACCTTGGCGTAGCCGTTCTCGAAGTACATGGACAGCGGGACCATGGTCACCCCGCCCTCGCGGACCTTGTCGAGGATCCGGTCGATTTCGGCGCGGTGCAGCAGCAGCTTGCGGTTGCGGCGGGGTGCGTGGTTGGTCCAGGTGCCGTAGGTGTACTCGGCGATGTGCAGGCCGTACAGCACGATCTCGCCGTCTCGTTCGTGCGCGAACGCGTCCACCAGCGAGGCCCGTCCCTCGCGTAGCGACTTCACCTCGGTCCCGACCAGCACGATGCCCGCCTCGTACGTGCGCAGCACCTCGTACTCGTGCCGGGCTTTCTTGTTCGAGGCGATCAGCCGACGTTCGGGCTGCTTGGACGGAGTCACCCCGCGACGATATCCGGCCGCCGGAGCTGTGGCGTCGGTCGGCTCAGTCGCGCGCGAGGGGGGCGGGGCGCAGCCGCGCGATGAGGTCCCGCTCAGCCTCGGTGAAGTCGTCCTGCGACTCGCACGGCCAGTGCCCGAGGATCGGGGGCGGCACGCTGTCGCTGGGGGCGGGCACCACGTCCGCCGGGTCGACCAGTCGGCGATCCACGGTCGCCGCCGGCCCGGTCAGTTTCTCCGCCCGCCCGGGCCGGTGGGAGGCGAAGATCCAGCCGCCGATCGGGTCGGTGTCGCGCCACAGGTTGAGCCACCGCCAACCGACGCGCTCGCCGATCTCCCGCAACGCCGGGTCGTCGGTGTACGCCGGGAACAGCCGTGAGTACAACCGTCCCAGTGGGGACCCGTAGGTCAGCAGGGCGACCCGGTCGGTGATCCGGGTGGGTAGCTGTAGCACGGTCGCGGCGAGCAGCACCGAACCGTGGCTGTGCCCGGCGAGCAGCACCCCGTGCCCCTGCTCCACCAGGTAGCTGACCCGTTTGGCCAGCTCCGGTACGGCCCGCTCGGCGTAGCAGGGCGGGGCGAAGGGGTGCGCGGCCCGGGGCCAGAAGGTGCCCAGGTCCCACAGCACGCCCACGTACCGCCGGAACCCGGCCGTCCGGTAGGCGAAGATGCCGCCGATCACCAGCCCGAGCACGACCGCCGCGATGAGGTAGCTGCCGAATCCGATCAGGAAGTCGACCATGCTCTCGGGTATTCCGACGTAGCGCTGCGCCTCGTCGCCGGGGAGCAGTTGGAGCAGGCCGAGCACGCTGGTGGACAGGCCGAGAGCCGCCAGGCCGGCGTACACCACCGAGAGTGGTTCGAGCCGTTCGGTGAAGCGCGCCCGAGCGACCGCCTGCTCGACGCGGCGCAGCCGGCTCGCCGCCGACGGCGGGGCGTCCGGGAAGTCGGCGGCCACGATCGCCCGCGCGGCCCGCCGCCGCCCGGGTCTGGTCAGCCGGGTGACCAGGCCGGCGATCAGCAGGGCGGTCACCACCGCGAGGAAAAACCCGAAGATCGCCCATTTGTACGCCAGGGGAGGGCTGGTTTCCAGGCTGTCCGCCGTCGTCCCGTTGCGGTCGAGCAGGTCCGCGCCCCGGTAGACCAGTTCGGCGGAGAAGGCCACCGCCAGTTCGGCGGCGATCGTGATGAAGACCGGGGCTCCCAACGCGCGCAGCGGTGCCCTTCGCTGCCCACCACCGCGCCGCCAGAGCACCAGCGCGGCGAGGGCGACCACCAGCACGGTCTGACTGACGAACACCCAGGCGACGATGGCGCTGTAGCCGGGCAGTACGCCGCCCTGCGGCCACGGTGCCGGGCTGATGGCGATGTGAACGATCACCAGGATGGTCAGGCCGCAGGCGAGTGTGCGCAGGGTGCGGGAGAGGGTGTCGACGCGGGGTGACGGATCCGGTCGATCGATGCTCGGCACGATCGTGACCATGACCAGGCAGGTCAGCAGCACCGCCCCGGTGGCCGTCAGGAGTATCGCCATGGTCCACGAGGAGTGCTGGCTGGCCCGCGCGGCCAGCAGACTGCCGTCCAGCGTGGCGAACGCTGCCGCGACGTGGACCGAGCGCAGTCGACCCACCAGTGGGGCGCCGTCCCACTGGCCGACCGCGCTCAACCGGTGCTTCGAGACGGGCGTGGAGGGGGTCCGGAACGCGTCGAACGAGTGGCTCGGGCGGGAGCCCAGCCGCCAGACGAGCCCGATGGCGGCGACCGGAACCAACGCCAGGAGAGCGAGGCGCAGCCCGGTTGGTCGCCCGCCGAGCCAGGACAACCAGCTCCGGCCGGCCAGGCACGCCGGGGTGCCCATGCAGCGCCAGGCGATGAGGTCGAGCGCCACGCCGACGATGGAGAGTACGTAGAGCATGGTGAGCGTGAGGGCGAGCACCCGGCACAGCGCCATGAAACCGCTCTTCGAAGCGGTGTTCGCCGGGCGCATCCACAGCGCCACGTTGCAGAGCATGAACGGCAGCAGGAACACCAGTGACAGCGTCCGGACGGCCGTGCCGGAGGGCAGGTCACTCCAGCGGTACGCCTCCAGCGCCACCCCGTCGGTCCCGGTCGAGTCCGGGTAGCCGGGACGCGGTCGGTAGAACCCGCCGCTGCGGTCTCCGGCGACCTGGTGCACGTGCGGTCGGTCCAACACCTGGTCCGCCCCCGCGCCGGAGACGCCGTGCACCCGCAGCTCCACGATCGAACCCGACGTCGCCGGTCGGGTCGGTGTCGCGTCCGCCATGGGCCCCCCGAAGTGTGCGCGGCAACCGGGCGGATGGCCGGGGTGCGGCCCGCGCGGCTCCCCGGCTTACCCGTCCCGAGCCCGGTCAACCGTGCGGTGGACCTCACGCCCCGGTGCGGCGGACCCGCGGCAGGTGGTTTCATGGCGCCATGGCTAACCCGGTGATCCTGACCGTCGACGACCGTCGGCGCGCTGGTCGGCGACCACATCT